>CAZQRE010000016.1:6584-12168 GCA_964595695.1 uncultured Dehalococcoidales bacterium | reverse complement strand
TTTGAAATCCGAGCCAGCAGGTCGTAGGGGAGGCGTGCCCAGTCAGCAGTCATGGCATCCTCACTGGTTACGGCACGGATGGCAATCAAATAGCCATAGGTTCTATAGTCTCCCATCACCCCGACACTTTTGACATCGGTGAGGATGGCGAAGCTCTGCCACAGTTGACGATAAAGCTTTGCCTTCTTAATCTCGTTCATTACAATCCAGTCAGCACCACGCAGTATCTCAAGCTTCTCCTTGGTTACTTCACCAATGATACGGATAGCCAGTCCTGGACCGGGGAAGGGTTGTCGCCACACCATCTCCTCGGGTAGACCTAAAGCTAGTCCTACCTGACGCACCTCATCCTTAAACAGGTGTCGCAGGGGTTCAAGCAAATGAAGCGTCATCTTAGCTGGCAGACCACCAACATTGTGGTGAGTTTTTATCTTGGCTGAAGCTCGGCTTCCTGAAGCAGCGCTCTCAATGACATCAGGGTAGAGGGTTCCTTGAGCCAGGAAATCAACCTTGCCTATTTTGTTAGCCTCCTCTTCAAATACCTTGATAAATTCCTCACCTATAACCTTGCGTTTCACCTCAGGGTCGGTTACCCCTTTTAATCGGTTAAGGAATCTTTGGCTAGCATCAACATAGATAATATTCATCCCTAAATTGAGTCGGAAGACATTAAATGTCCTTTCCACCTCTTCACGGCGCAGTAGCCCATTATTAACGAAGATACAGGTAAGCTGGTCACCGATAGCCCGGTGGATAAGGGTAGCCACTACCGCTGAGTCAACCCCTCCTGACAGGGCGCTAATGACCTTGCCACTACCTACCTGATTCTTAATTCTAGACAGGTTATCATTTATGAAGTTGCCTATCGTCCAGTTTCCCTGGCAGCCACATACCTGGTAGACGAAATTTCTCAGGATTGTCTTTCCCCCAGGGGTATGGGCTACCTCGGGATGAAACTGAAGTCCAAATATCCCCTCACCGTTACCTATGATAGCGAATGGTGAGTTTTCAGTAGAGGCTAATGCGGTAAAGCCAGGCGGAATTTCTTCAATTCTATCGGCGTGGCTCATCCATACCGGGGAGGAGGAAGGTAAATCAGTAAATAGAGGCGAATCTACATCGCTTAAGTGAAGAATAGCGTGACCATACTCATGCTTTATTCCTGGTGTAACCTGTCCCCCTAGCTGCTTGGTCAGAACTTGCATCCCGTAGCAGATGCCCAATATTGGTAACTGGCTTTCATAAATATCAGCCAGAGCCAGGGGAGCGCCAGGTTCATAGACACTACCTGGACCTCCGGAGAAGATAAATCCCTTGGGATTTAGCGGGGCTATCTTTTCCCACGGGGTATCATAAGGTAGTAGCTCACAATATACCTGACACTCGCGGACTCGCCGGGCGATTAGCATGCTATATTGTGAGCCGAAGTCGATGACAATTATAGCTTCACGCTCAGCGCCGGGTATGGCTTCCCTGGGTGTAACCGGCAACTCACCACCTATCTCTTTGGCAATCTCCAGATAGGTGGAGACCTCAATATCACCACTGGTAGCTACCCGGTGGCTCTCATTTGAGGTTGGTTTTGATTTGCTTTTAGCTTTATCCATTCATCAAAGGTTATCACTGTGCTAAACTTTTTTCAACAGGTGATAAATTGTCTTTGGTGGTAAGAAGCACCCCAATTGGGTTAGCTATCTCATCCTGTCTATGTTAAAATTTATTGTGACAGATGGATGAGGAATGAGAGGTGAATCTAACGGATGAAGGCGATTAAGACCCATGATTTAACTAAAAGCTTTGGCAATTTAGTTGCCGTGGATAAAGTAAGCCTTGAGATAGAGCCGGGAGAGTTATTTGGCATGCTCGGACCAAATGGAGCCGGGAAAACGACTTTCGCCAAGATGCTTTCTACCCTACTCAAGCCAACATCAGGCTATGCCGAGGTATGGGGAAACGATGTTACCTTGAAACAGGACGAGGTGAGAAGGTGTATTGGGGTCGTTTTTCAGGACCCAAGTGTTGATGACAAGTTAACCGGCAGGGAAAACCTTGATTTTCATGCCAGGATGTATGGCATGAAAAGGGAACTGAGGGAAAAGAGGATAGCCGAGGTATTAGACCTAGTCGATTTGACGGAAAAGGCTGATATCCAGCTTGAAGCCTATTCTGGTGGGATGCAGCGGAGATTAGAAATTGCCCGAGGCTTGATGCATCGCCCCAAGGTCTTGTTCTTGGATGAGCCAACTCTGGGACTAGATGTTCAAACTAGGCGGCACATTTGGAATTACGTAAAAACATTGAACCGTAAGGAAGATGTGACGGTATTTCTGATGACGCATTATATGGAGGAGGCCGATTACCTTTGCCGAAGGATAGCCATTATAGATAAAGGCAGGATAATCGCTTTGGACACGCCACAGAATCTGAAGCGACTGGTCGGCGCCGATGTCATCTCAATTGAAGCCGATTCTGACCGTCTGGTAAATTTACTCCAAAATTTTAGTTGGGTAGAGTGGATGACAGAGGAAGACGGAGTCATGAACTTGGGAGTGAAAGATGGAAAGGCAAGAATCCCAGAGATTGTGATGGCAGCCCACGGGGCGGCGATAACTATAAAAACGATAAGCCTGCACGAGCCAGACTTGGAAGATGCCTTCTTGAAGTTTACCGGAAAGAAGATAAGGGAGGAAGAAGGTGATGCCAGGCAACATCTTAAACGAATAGTGAGAGCAATGAGGAGGAAGAGGTAAAGTCATGGAGTTTTCTCTAGGTTATACGCTTTGGTTAAGAGAGATGAAGAGGTTTTTTCGTCTCAAAAGCAGGTTTATCGGCACTCTGGGAATGCCACTATTTTTCCTCATCTTCATGGGGATGGCACCCATCAACCTTCCCGGTAGCTCAGAAGGCGGCTACATAAGTTTTCTTGCCCCTGGCATTATTGGCATGATACTTCTCTTTGCCTCGATGGGTGCCGGGATGAACCTTCTGTGGGACAAGGAATTCGGCTTTCTGAAAGAAATAATGGTCGCTCCAGTTAAAAGGTCTACCATCGTCCTGGGAAAGACAGCCGGAGGAGTGACCACGGCACTTATCCAGGGATTAGTAATATTGGTTCTGGCACTTCCCTTTGGCCTCAAGCTGACAGGAATTCATTCACAATTCACTATTCTGGGATTTTTCCTCGGCTTCTTGGCTTCCATCGGTTTCATGCTCCTTATTGGCTTTACCTTTGTTGGACTGGGGGTTGCATTTGCCTCTAGAATGAAAGATTTCCACGGTTTTCAGCTTATATGGAATTTCATCTTATTTCCGATATTTCTCCTCTCCGGTGCCTTATTCCCCTTGGACGTCTTTCCCGGCTGGTTGCAGTATGTAGCTTATATTAATCCTTTAACCTATGGCATTGATGGTTTGCGTGGCTCTTTAGTAGGAGTATCGGAAATGCCACTTCTCGTTGATTTTGCGGCATTGGTCATAAGTAGCGCTATCATGATTTCTATCGGGGCTTACCTATTTAGTGGGGCAGAAGTTGACTGAGGCATTAAATAAGCTTGCTTCAGATGCCCAACAGCAGGTTGAGACGGGTATTTCTATCCTGAAGCAGGGAGGGATAGTTGTCTTTCCTACTGATACCGTCTATGGGCTGGGGGCGTGTGCTGACATTCCTCAGGCTGTGGAGCGGGTTTATCAGGTAAAGGAACGACCACCGAATATGGCACTACCTTTGCTTCTAGCTCACACCTCACAGATAAGTGAGGTTGCTGAGCTTGTGCCTCAGATTGCCTGGCTTTTAGCCGATAAATTTCTACCTGGTGCCTTGACCATAGTCTTATATAAGTCTAACTCGGTCTCCGATATTATCACTGCTGGGGGTAAAACCGTAGCCGTTCGTGTTCCTGCCCATCCTGTCCCAGTTGCCCTTGCCCAAGGGCTGGGAGCGCCTATTGTGGGCACAAGTGCCAATCTGAGTGGTAAGCCAAGTGCATTGACTGCTGGCGAGGTCTACTCTCAATTTGGTGATAAGATAGACTTGGTTATTGATGGTGGTCAATGCCCGGGTGGTAGAGAATCTACTATTATTGATGTGACCGGGGAAACGCCTGTAGTCTTGCGAGAGGGGGCGCTATCAAGGGAGGAGCTCAAGCAAGTATGCGGTGAAATCGTGTTCAGGGAGGGAGGCTGAGGGGTGCGTATTGCTATTGGCTGTGACCATAGGGGGCTAAATCTCAAGCAATGTATTATAAAGCTAATTGGTGAAGCCGGGCACATCTATGAGGACTTTGGCTGCTACACTACTGACCCGGTAGACTACCCCGATATTGCCCAAAAGGTAGCTGAAGCGATAACGGCGGGTTATTTTGAATGTGGTATTTTGATATGCAACACTGGCATTGGCATGAGTATCGCCGCTAATAAGGTTAAGGGGATAAGAGCTGCCCTGTGTCATGATGCCCTTAGTGCTCAGCGGGCTCGTCAACACAATGATGCCAATATCCTTTGTTTGGGGGGAGGGCAGGCACAGGATACACTACCTGAAATCATTGGTGCTTTTCTTACCTCTGAGTTTGAGGGTGGAAGACATTTGCGCCGGTTGAACAAGATAAAGGATATGGAAGGTTGATTTATCTGACTGCTATTTTATATGGGATTTGAGTTGACAATAAATAAGAACTATGCTATTTTACCCATATGATGAGCAGGCGCTATCTTGTTTTGTTACTTATTGTTATTAAGCAAACTTGGTAAGTGGGTTCGTCTCCACAGGGGCCGTCCCCACAGGACGGCTTTTTTTATTAGTAATCATAAGTAGCAAAGGTGGATGGAGAAAGTATGAAAAGCGATGTTGTTAAAAGGGGCATAGAGCGGGCTCCGCATCGGGCTTTATTGCACGCCGTAGGCTGGAGGCGAGCCGAAAAAGATAAACCTTTTATAGGTGTTATTAATAGCTTTAGTGAGATTGTCCCCGGACATATACACCTGCGAGACATTGCCGAGGCAGTTAAGGCAGGGGTGCGTAGTGGTGGGGGTGTCCCCTTTGAGGTTAATACCATTGCCGTGTGCGATGGCATTGCTATGAACCACCCTGGTATGAGATACAGTCTGCCCAGCCGTGAGCTAATTGCTGACTCGGTGGAAATAGTAGCTGAGGCCCATGCTTTCGATGCTTTGGTTTTTATTCCTAACTGTGACAAGATAGTCCCTGGTATGCTTATGGCAGCGGTAAGGCTGAATCTGCCTGCCATCTTTATTAGCGGTGGACCTATGCTAGCCGGGCGTCTGGGTAGCAATAGGGGGGTTGAGCAGGTTGACCTCAGCTCGGTCTTTGAGGCAGTGGGCAGGGTAGCTAAGGGAGAGATGACACAGGAGGAATTGGAACGGTTAGAGGAGATTGCCTGCCCCGGTTATGGTAGCTGTGCCGGAATGTTCACTGCCAATACCATGAATTGCTTAACCGAAGCCCTGGGGATGGGGCTAGCTGGCAATGGTACTATTCCGGCGGTTGATGCCAGGCGGCGGCAGCTAGCTGAGGAAGCTGGGCAGCAAATTATGGAACTGCTAGCTAGAGATACTCGCCCCCGAGATA
>CAZQRE010000016.1:0-6574 GCA_964595695.1 uncultured Dehalococcoidales bacterium | reverse complement strand
CAAAAGGTTATGAGTCTTTGAGGCGATGATGTTCGTCTTTGCAATATAATAAATAAAGATTCTATTTACAATGCCTTTGCTGTTGATATGGCATTAGGCGGTAGTACTAATTCAATTTTGCACTTTATGGCAGTGGCTCATGAGGCAGGGGTTGATTTTTCTCTGTCAATGATAAATGAAATAAGTGAGCGCACCCCTACCCTGTGTAAGCTAAGCCCGGCCGGTAACTATCACATTGAGGACCTAGACCGGGCTGGTGGCGTATCGGCGGTGATGAAAGAGCTACAGGGAATACTAAACCTGGGGTCAAGAACAGTATCGGGTAAATCGGTGGCTGAGATTATTGCCGACAGCCGGGTTTTGGATGGAGAGATTATCCGCTCCACCCTCAATGCTTACTCAGCTACAGGGGGCATTGCTATCCTTTTTGGCAATCTGGCGCCAGAAGGTGGAGTGGTAAAAAAGTCGGCAGTAGCTCCAGAGATGATGATTCACCGGGGAGCAGCCAGGATTTTTGACTCTGAAGAAGAAGCGACACAGGCTATCATGAATGGCAGCATAAAATCAGGTGAAGTTATAGTCATTCGTTATGAGGGACCTAAAGGTGGACCGGGGATGAAGGAGATGCTCACCCCAACTGCTCTCTTGAGTGGCATGGGTATGGATAAAGAGGTAGCCCTTATAACTGACGGGCGCTTTTCTGGAGCCACTCGGGGGGCGGCTATTGGTCATGTCTCCCCCGAGGCAGCCAGCCGGGGACCCATTGCTGCTTTAACTAATGGGGATATAATCAGGATTGATATTCCAAATCATAGGCTTGAGGTAGAACTTAGTGATAAAGAGATAGCTGAGCGTCTGGCAGGTCTGGCTGAGTTTGAGCCAAAAGTAAAAGCAGGCTATCTCAAGTATTACGCAGAAAAAGTATGTTCAGCCAGCACCGGGGCGGTGTTCAGGTAAAAGGGGGCTATTATGAAGATGACAGGTGCCCAGATTCTATGTGAGGGTCTGGTAAGGGAGGGAGTAGAGGTTATTTTTGGTTTCCCTGGTGGGGTTGTCTTACCACTATATGACACCTTTGCCCAATATCCTCAACTCCGCCATATTCTGGTGCGTCACGAGCAGGGTGCTGCCCACGCTGCCGATGGCTATGCCAGAGCCACAGGAAAGGTAGGGGTGTGCTTGGCTACCTCTGGCCCTGGGGCGACTAATCTGGTAACCGGGATTGCTAACGCTCACCTTGATTCGTCGCCTATAGTAGCTATAACCGGGCAAGTAGCCAGACCCTTTATTGGCAAGGATGCTTTCCAGGAGATAGATATCACTGGCATCACTCTACCTATCACTAAGCATAACTATCTTGTCCTTGATGTGGGTTCAATGGCTAGAGTGGTTAAGGAGGCGTTTTATCTGGCTAGGAGTGGTCGCCCCGGACCAGTGCTTATTGATATACCCAAGGATGTTTTTATCGACCAGACGGAGTTTCACTACTCGAGCCAGGTGGATTTGCCCGGCTATAAACCAACGCTCCAGGGGCACCCGGCACAGATTAAGAAGGCAGCCAAGCTTATAAATGAAGCCCAGCGACCGCTTATTATTGCTGGTAGGGGAGTAGTTATCTCCGGAGCTTATACCGAGCTTAAGCAGCTAGCTGAGACAGCACAAATACCGGTGGTTACTACCTTGTTGGGCATCGGGTGCTTCCCTGAGGCGCATGTTTTAAGTTTTGGTATGCTGGGCATGCATGGTATGGCTTATGCTAATATGGCGGTTAATGCTACCGATGTCATTATTGCTATCGGTATGAGGTTTGATGATAGGGCTACGGCCAAGGTGAGTGCCTTTGCTCCTCATGCTCATATTATCCATATTGATATTGACCCAGCCGAAATCGGTAAAAACGTGCGTGTAGATGTGCCTATAGTTGGTGATGTCAAGATGGTTCTCAGCGCATTAAATAAACTGATTATCTCGACCGAGCATATCGAGTGGATTGAGCAGCTTGATGGGTGGCGAAGGGAACACCCGTCAACGGAAATCAGAGATAGCGAAGGGCTCTTGCCCCAGTTTGTCATTCGCAAAATATACGAGGTAACGCAGGGTGAGGCTATTATAGTTACCGGAGTGGGTCAGAATCAGATGTGGGCGGCTCAACACTACTGGTATGATAAGCCCAATAGTCTAATCTCATCTGGTGGACTGGGAACTATGGGCTTTGGGCTGCCGGCAGCTATGGGGGCTAAGGTAGGTTGTCCCGGGGATACTGTTTGGTTAATTGACGGTGATGGTAGCTTTCAAATGACGATACAGGAGTTAGCCACCATAGTTCAGGATAATATTGCGGTTAAGATAGCAATTCTTCATAATGGCTATCTGGGGATGGTAAGGCAATGGCAGGAAATGTTCTATGGAAAACGATATGTAGCTACACCACTGAGCAGCCCTGACTTCATCAAGATTGCTGAGGCATATGGTATTTCTGCATTAAGGGTTACTCGTAAAGAGGAAGTGGGTCCAGCTATTGAGCAAGCGATGGCTGAGCAAGGTCCCTTCCTGATAGATTTTGTGGTGGAGCCAGAGGAGAATGTTTATCCTATGGTGCCACCGGGGGGAGCTTTAACCGAGGTTCTTGAGGAACCCAAGGAAAAGGCGAAAGTCTTGGCCGATTCCGCCAAGCTCTCGGTGAGTAATATCTGAGCTTAAGGAAGGAGGTGACAATATGGCGGAGATGAAGCACACCCTAGTTGCTCTAGTACAGGATAAGCCTGGAGTGCTTAACCGCATGGCGAGCCTGTTCCGAAGGCGTGGTTTTAACATCGAGAGCATTGCTGTGGGGCGTAGTGAAATGCCTCATTTATCGCGCATGACCATTGTGGTTGATGGAACCACGGCACTGGTAGAGCAGGTTAGGAAGCAGTTGGATAAGGTAATAGATGTGGTCAAGGTATCTGACATTAGCGGGGATGACATAATTGCTCGAGAATTGGCGCTTATGAGAGTAAAAGCTACTTCTTCTACCAGAAGTGAGATTATGCAGATTGTGGACATATTCAGGGCAAATATAGTAGATGTTGCCTCTGACTCGGTAACAGTTGAGGTTACCGGGGATGAGGAGAAAGTCGATTCGTTGTTTAATTTGCTTCGTGGTTTTGGTATCAAGGAAATAGTCAGGACGGGTCGTATAGCTATGGTCAGGGGTGGTTCGGGACCACTGCCGGTGGAAGAGAGGTTGTCTAAGACTCGTAACAAAAGGCAAAAAACAGCCTAATAAAAAAGAGGGAGATGATAACCTATGGCACAGATATTCTATGATAGTGATGCTGACCTAACTTTACTTGACGGGAAGGTAATCGGCATTATCGGCTACGGGAGTCAGGGGCACGCCCAGGCGCAAAACCTCAGGGATAGTGGTTGCCAGGTGATAGTGGCTGAAGCCAAGGGAAGTCAGGGCTGGAATAATGCTAAAGAGGCTGGCTTCGAGGTGTTAACTGCGGCTGAGGTGGCACCGAGAGCCGACATGATTGTCATACTGGCACCGGATAATCTACAGCGGGACATTTATTATCAATCGATTGAAAAGGAGCTGTCTCCAGGCAATACCCTGATGTTTGCTCATGGCTTTAACATTCACTATGGACAAATCATCCCGCCAGCTGGTATTGATGTTACTATGATAGCTCCTAAATGCCCGGGGCATATGCTACGGCAACTTTATACCGAGGGTATAGGACCGCCAGCGGTGGTGGCGGTTCATCAAGATGCTTCAGGTAAGGCAAGGGATATAGCCCTTGCCTATGCCAAGGGCATCGGCTGTAGCCGAGCCGGTGTTATTGAGACAACCTTTGCTGAGGAGACAGAGACTGACCTCTTTGGTGAACAAGCAGTGCTATGCGGCGGGGTTTCAGCTCTGGTGAAGGCTGGCTTTGACACACTGGTTGAGGCTGGCTATCAACCAGAAATAGCTTACTTTGAATGTTTCCATGAGCTTAAACTTATCGTTGACCTGATGTATAAGGGTGGCTTAAGTTATATGCGCTACTCAGTCAGTGATACTGCTGAGTATGGTGACTATACCCGGGGACCGAGGATTATTGATGATATGGTTAGGGACGAGATGGCGCAAATCCTGGCTGAGATTCAGGATGGTAGCTTTGCCAAGGAGTGGAATTTAGAAAACCAGGCAGGTCGCCCGGTTTATAATGCCCTGAAGCGAATGGAGCAAGAACACCTTATTGAGGAGGTTGGCGCTGAGCTACGAGCGATGATGCCGTGGCTGAAGAAATAACCTCACCCCCTTTATCCCCCTCTCCTTGTAGGAGAGGGGGAGGAGAAGAAAGAGGGGCGTTAGCCCCTCTTAGACGCCCCGTTAAGTTAGTCTCCTTCAAAGGGGGGAAGGGGAATAGAGAGGGGCGCTAGCTCTCACTACACTATAGGGAGTTTTAGAGGGACGAAGTCCCTCTTACAAAACATTCCCCCCTTCCCTTATTAAGGGAAGGGGGACAGAGGGATGGATTCATAATAGAGGAGGAATACGATGCCTAGCGAAGTAAAGTCTGCCCCACAGGCAACAGAAATAGCAATGTCATTCGTTGCAAAGCATCGCTTCTTTGCCCGGCCTCTTAGTGCTGTCCGAGAAAATGGTAACTGGGTGGTGAAGATTGATGTAGGACCATTGAGTAAGGAAATAGCGAGCGTCAAAATAGATGCCAAAACGGGAGAAATATTAGAATATGACATACCCTGAATGAAATTATATGAAGCGTATCATGGATATCAAAAAAAAGATAATAAGACATAAGAAGCAAAGTATCCACTATTTAGAGAATGCTTTTCATTTTATTAAGCAAGAGGATGCAGAGAAAGCAAGCGAATTCCTTTGGGGGGCTATGACACAAGCCCTAAAAGCAGTGGCTATGAGTAAAGATAAACTACTCAAAAGGCATGACGATATCAAAAAATATGCTCTTGAATTCAGAAAGTCTGGAGATGAAGATATCTATTATGCTTTTAATATCGCTCAGTCCTTACATAGTAATTTCTATGAGACAGGACTTTCACTGGGGGATGTCATTATTGGTGCTGATGAAATCAAAAAGGCCATAGCTAAATTGCTTTCACAGATTCCCGAGGAGAATTGAATCATGGATAGGGTAATTATATTTGATACTACCTTGAGGGATGGGGAGCAGGCAGCGGGGGGAACACTCAATATCCAGGAAAAATTGGAGATTGCCCGGCAACTGGAGAGGCTTGGCGTAGATGTTATCGAGGCTGGCTTTCCTATTAGCACTCCGGGCGACTTTGAGGCAGTAAAGCTTATTGCCAGGGAGGTCCGCACCCCTATAATTTGCGCCCTAGCCCGGGCTCATCCTGATGACATAGACCGGGCTTGGGAAGCGGTTAGGGGGGCTGAGCACCCACGAATACATGTGTTTCTGTCGGCATCAGATATACACCTCGTTTATCAATTGAGAAAGAGCCGTGAGCAGATTTTAGAGGCTTCTCGTGATATGGTAGTCCGGGCTAAGAAATATGTTGATGATGTTGAGTTCTCACCTATGGATGCCAGCCGAACCGAGCCCGGGTATATCTATCAAATCGTGGAAGCGGTTATTGATGCTGGAGCTACTACGGTAAATATACCCGATACCGTGGGCTATGCTATCCCTGACGAGTTCGGCAGTCTCATTGACGGAATTTTCCAGAATGTGCCTAATATTGGTCAGGCTATAGTTAGTGTTCATTGCCATAATGACTTGGGTCTAGCCGTGGCTAATAGCCTGGAGGCGGTCAAACGGGGAGCAGGACAGGTGGAGTGCACTATAAATGGTATCGGGGAAAGGGCAGGCAATGCCTCACTTGAGGAAATTGTGATGGCGGTTAAGACCCGTAACGACTTTTTTAACCTGACGACTAATATTGACACCAAGCAAATCTATAAAACCAGCCGACTGGTAAGCGAGCTAACCGGTTTTACGGTTCAACCTAATAAGGCAATTGTTGGCGCTAATGCCTTTCGTCATGAGTCAGGGATTCACCAGGATGGCGTCATCAAGATGCCGATAACCTATGAAATAATTGACCCCAGAGCAGTAGGCATACCAGCTAGTAGTTTAGTATTAGGTAAGCTTAGTGGGCGGCATGCCTTTAAGGAGCGGCTGGCGGAATTGGGTTATAGCTTGAGTGAGGGGGATTTTGACCGTGCCTTCTCAGCGTTTAAAGAACTGGCTGATAAAAAGAAGGGAATTACCGACAGAGATATAGAATCGCTTATTGCCCAGGAGCTACGCACCGTGTCTGAAGTCTATCACCTCGACCGCATTCAGGTGTCCTGCGGAGACAGGGGTATTCCCACCGCCTCAGTTATGCTTGGTACCCCTGATGGTCAGGTTCTGGCTGATGCTGCCCTCGGTACAGGACCCGTTGATGCTGTATATAAGGCTATTAATCGGATAGTGGGAGTGTCTAATTCGCTTATTGAATTTAGTGTTAAATCAGTGACCGAAGGTATTGATGCTATCGGTGAGGTGCTGATAAGGATAGAGAGCGAGGGCATAACCTATACCGGGCGGGGTGC
>CAZQRE010000015.1:0-12410 GCA_964595695.1 uncultured Dehalococcoidales bacterium | reverse complement strand
GCATAGTAGTTACGACAGATTTTCTGAACTGAGGGCTTCATCCTCTGGTATACCTCCCAGCCAGCGTCTGACTTGCTCTCTGGATTTTCTCGCCTGGCCCTAAGCCGTTCATACACTACCTCAGGTGGCGCTTCAACCTGCACCAGAATTAGCTTAACATCCAGACGGTCAACAATACTATACAGATGTTCACGATATCGCTCTGACAGATTGGTAGCATCCAGAATAAGTGAGACCCCTTTCTTCAATAATCTCTCAATGAGAAGGTGAACAGCTCGAAAAAGGCGTGAACTCTCCTCCGAGTCGTAACTTGGCGATGGAAAAAGAACCTTGCGCAAAGCGTCACTCTCCAGAATAAGAAAAGACAGCCTCTCGGCTAACTTATTACAAAAGTAAGATTTCCCTGTTCCAGGCAAGCCGCTAACGACAATAAAGGTAGGCTCTGCCACCGGGTCAGAAAACTGCCCTAAGCTCTGAGTCAATCGCTCAACATCAGAAACAAGCTGGCTATGTTCCACATCCTTGATTATAATGTGTTCCCCCCAGTTTTTCTAGCTAATCCGGGAAAATATTCTAACTACTGGCTAAGCAGCAGTTTCGGGTAAAGAATCTACAAATATAATCTGCTTGGGCAGTTTGTAATCAGCCATATGTTCCCGGCAAAACCGCCTAATCTCCTCTTCCGTGGCCACCTCCCCTTCCTTCAACCTGATAATAGCTTTAACCACCTCCCCCCGCAGCTCATCAGGAACCCCCACCACCACCGCCGCCGCTACCTTAGGCTGAGTGCACAGCACACCTTCAATATCACTGGGATAGATATTCTGACCCTTTACGATAACCAGCTCTTTCTTCCTGCCGGTGAGAAACAGATTGCCGTCGCCATCAACCTTACCAATATCACCAGTATAGAGCCAGCCATCCTTTATTACCTCAGCAGTAGCCTGAGGATTATTATAATACTCGTTCATTATCGGACCTCTGACAATTACCTCGCCCGTCTGATTTGGCGGTAGCTCCCGGCCGCTATCATCCACTATCTTTAGCTCCCACCCGGGCAGAACCTTCCCCACTGAGCCAAGTTTTCCGCTGCCATCAAGCGGCTGCAAGGTAACATGGGCTGCCGATTCAGTTAACCCCCAAAAATCAATTAGCTCCAGACCATAGCATTTCTTAAATCGCTGTATAATATCAGTCGCTAAAGGCGCCCCGGCACTGCCACATAAGCGTAGGGAACTCAAATCATACCCTACCCCCTCCTCCTCAGCCATATTAACCGCCAGCACATAGACAAAGGGCACCCCCATAAATATAGTCGCCCTCTCCCGCTCAATAGTCCCCATAAGATTGGGAATAGATAACCCCGGCAGCATTACCACTGTGCTACCCTTGTAAATTGAAGTCAGCAATATTATTACTAAGCCAAAAACATGATGCATGGGTAAAGCAAATAGCAGCGTTATATCTCTATCGGTCTGCTGAAATCCATCACCTGATATGGCTGCCTCTAACACCAAGCTCCGATGTGACAGCACCACCCCTCTCGGATGAAGGGTAGGCCCCGAAGTGTAGGCAATATAAGCTATATCTTCAGACTCTAGTTCCACTTCAACACGATGTGCCGAACTGGTAGCCATAATCTCCCGATAGCTAAGGAATTGCCCCTCATACTTGGCACCCAGGTCTATTACATGCTCTATATAATTAAATCGGGGTAAGGCTGGAACTAATGGCTCAAGAAAAGCACTTTCCGTCACCAAGACCTTGGGTCGACAGTTATCACACAGAGAGGCTAACTCATCAACCTTATATCTAGTGTCCAGGGGAACAGCTATGCCGCCAGACTTGACTACTCCAAAGTAGATAGTGACAAAATCCGGACTATTAGGTAATAGCATAGCTACTCTGTCACCCTTCTCTACCCCCATTTTTATCAAGGCATTAGCTAATTTGTTTGAGGCTTCATCCAGCTCGGTGTAGGATAATCTGCGCTCGCCCAGAGCCACCGCCGTCTTCCCCCCATACTGTCTTACCGTTTCCTCTAGCATTAGTTTCAGGTTCATTACCTACCATCCCTCCAGCATTACTCTACCATGCCCCATCTATTATCTGCTGCCTGGACACCAGAACCAGCCCCCCATATTGAAATCTGAATTAAACTAGTGTAGCAAACTTTACTCCCGTTGAAAAGGGACAACCTTAGGTCGCTTATCACAAGAAGCTTGACGGCTTCCTGACTAATGAGGGAATAGTGTTATGAATAAAAAGCTAGGCGGTGAGGTCAATCAACATTCTCAAAAATAATAACCCCAAGCCAACAGGTAGTGAGTCAATTTGAATTTGTTTGGACTTGATAAGTAACTTGACAGGGTGGCTATACTAATAATATGCAAGAGCGTTCAAGCAGAAAAAATATTAAGGATACAAATGTATTGGCAACCCATATAGTTGAGGAAGCTACTTTCGAGTCCTTACCAGATGTACTCAAGACAAAAGATGGGGAAAACGCTTATGCTGTAGCACTTGGTAGACTTGGTGGCCTAAAGGGTGGTAGGGCTAGAGCAACCAACCTCACAAGTAAAAGACGACTAGAAATAGCAAAGAAAGCAGTGCAAGCTAGGTGGGGCAAAAGCGTATAAAATAAGGTGAATTTACCTTTTCACGGATGCCCTTTGGCAAAAACAATTTCTACTCTGTGATTCGTTTTATCTACCCTGTACCTCACTCGGTCTGTGTAACTAACATCAAATTGGTATATACCCCTTAAGCGACCTCTAAGTTTTTTAGCTTTTCCATTTGTTACACGAATGTTTGTCGGATGTTGTTTTAAGAAGGCTTTTATCTGTTGCATTTCTTCTGGGTACTCTTCTTCTAGGGCATGCCAGCGGTCTAACATTCTATTTCTTACAGATAAAACATACAGCGCTGATTCACTCAACTGTTGTGAATTCCTCACTATCAAGGTCGGAATTCAGTAATTCCAGCATCTCGGGGTTGGTTATAGCTTCAGCAGTCGCCTGCCAAGAACTAATCACCTCTTCCAGAGCAAGCCAATTTCTACTATGGGTTATATCTTTAAAAGTTGAAAGCAACTCTCCATAGAAATCTGCTATTTCCTCTTCGCTTAAATGCTTTATCCAAGGAAAGACATCGCTTTTACCAACTTGTTCAGAATTTAGCTCTTGGCAAAACTGTATAATCATTCCAGCATAGTGATTCAGTAAATACATATCTTTAGCATAATCACGATTAATTAAAACCAAAATTTTAGCCCCACTTTTAACTGAAACAGGGCTAATGTATGCTCTATCAAGCCAATGCTTTTGATTGTTTCTTAGCTGTGTGCAATTTATAACATCATCGGATAAAAAAGTATTAATCACTATTTCGCCCCCATTTGTTACGCAATTTTGTAACAATATTTGTAATATTTTTCTTACACCATATTGTACAACTCTTGTCAAGCTCTTGTCAAGCCCCTACTTATCTTTTTGTTTTACTTGTGTCTAAATATATTCAAAATATTTCTCTAACTTATGGTAAAAACACTTGACAAGCCAGCAAAAACTATTGACAAATAGGCAACACTATGTTATAAGTTATTTTTAATAAAATAAGTAAAGGCTGTGAACAAGACTAGTAGGCTTCAAGCGAGGCACAGAGAGTCGGGTAAGGTGTGAGCCGATGCTGGCGCAGAAGTTGAATGGACTTGGGAGCCGCAAATCGAAAGTTGCTCAGTCTAGCAATAAGTAGAATTTGTCGCCAGGGAAGCGTTATCAAATCCCAGGGTATCGAGTAAGTAT
Organism: uncultured Dehalococcoidales bacterium; assembly: GCA_964595695.1. Lineage (GTDB taxonomy): Bacteria > Chloroflexota > Dehalococcoidia > Dehalococcoidales > DAOVUZ01 > DAOVUZ01. The sequence continues at coordinate 8,607 of CAZQRE010000015.1, read as the reverse complement.
TTTTATTTAACTCCGTACCTGATAGAGATAGTGAACTCCTTGGTGGGAGTTGACTAAGAAGGGTGGTACCGCGGAAGTGAGCCTCCCGCCCCTTTAGGGTGGGAGGCTTTTTTTATCTATATTGCGAGGAGGTGACATGTTCCACCCAACCTTGGACGAGGTTCGCCAGCTAAAGAAATACGGCAATCTGGTGCCAATTTACTATGAGATAATGGCTGACCTGGAAACGCCAGTATCAGCCTTTCTCAAGGTAGCTCGTGGTAACTACTCCTTCCTCCTGGAGAGTGTCGAGGGTGGGGAACAGCTGGCACGCTATAGCTTCATTGGCACCGAGCCTTCCCTTGTCCTCAAGACCGGGGTTGACAATCCTGTTGACCCCTTACTCCTGGTAGAAAAGGAGTTTAGCCGCTTCCAACTGGTGGAAATTGCTGGCTTGCCCCGGTTCCACGGTGGTATGGTCGGCTATCTGGGTTATGAGGTTGCCCGCTACTTTGAGAGATTACCCTCCCCTGACTACGACCCTCTGGGTCTTCCTGAGTCTATGCTGATGATGGTTGATACTCTCCTTGTTTTCGACCACATCACTCACAAAATCAAGGTCGTCTCTCATGCCCACCTCGATGGTGATATCGAGACGGCGTATCTCCAGGCAACCGCCAAGATTGAGAGCCTGGTGGACAGGCTGAGGCAGCCGGTTCCCCCTGAAGCTGCTCCAGCGGTTTCGTCCCCTGGGTCTCCAGTATCATCAAACCTTTCTCAGGCGGAGTTCGAGTCCAGAGTCTCCCGAGCCAAGGATTACATCTATGCCGGTGATATAATCCAGGCTGTCTTATCCCAGCGGCTGGCTAAGCCGACAAATGCCAGCCCCTTTACCATATATCGAGCTTTGCGCTCCATTAATCCTTCCCCCTATATGTATTACCTTCACCTGGGTAATTTCTATATCGTCGGTGCTTCCCCTGAGCTTCTGGTGCGAGTGGAGGATGGAGTAGTTTCCAACCACCCCATCGCTGGCACCCGTCCCCGGGGGAAAGATACTGCCCAGGATATGGCTCTGGAAGAAGAGCTCAGGGGTGATGAGAAAGAGTGTGCCGAGCACATTATGCTCGTTGACCTGGGGCGTAATGATATCGGGAGAATCGCTGAGCCGGGCACGGTTGAGGTAACCCAGCTTATGGATGTAGAGCGCTACTCCCATGTTATGCACCTGGTATCCCATGTTCAGGGTAAGCTGAGAGCTGGGCTTTCCCAGTTTGATGCCCTGCGTGCCTGTTTTCCCGCCGGTACCGTTTCCGGCGCTCCCAAGATTCGGGCAATGGAGATTATCGCGGAGCTAGAGCCAGATAAGAGGGGACCCTATGCCGGGGCAGTGGGCTACTTCGACTTCGCCGGGAACCTGGATACCGCTATCACCATCCGTACCATTGTTATCAGCAACGGCATTGCCTATATTCAGGCAGGGGCTGGAATCGTTGCCGATAGTATTCCCGAGCGCGAATATCAGGAAAGTTTGAGCAAAGCTCAGGCATTACTTTCTGCTATTAAGCAGGCGGAGGCTAATTATGCTCCTGTTAATAGATAACTATGATAGTTTTACCTACAACCTCTTCCAGTACCTCAGCGAGTTGGGCGAGGAAGTATGGGTAGTTCGTAACGACCAGGTGAGCCTGAGTGAAATTGAGGCAAGGTCGCCCCAGCGTATCGTCATCTCGCCCGGTCCAGGCATTCCGGAGCGGGCTGGTATCTCCAACGATATTATCCGTCACTTCGGTAGCCGTCTCCCTATTCTAGGGGTCTGCCTCGGTCACCAGTGTATTGGCTACAGCTACGGAGCCAGGGTTGACCGCGCCAGTGAAATCAAGCACGGCAAATCATCACTTATCTATCATGATGGCAAGGGACTTTTTACCAATCTACCCAACCCCTTCCCCGCCATCCGCTATCACTCCTTAGCCATAGTCGGTGATGACCTGCCTGATTGCCTTGAGGTCAGTGCCTGGACAGCAAATGGTATAATTATGGGACTGCGCCACTGCCAGTTTCCCGTAGATGGAGTCCAGTTCCACCCCGAATCCATTATGACCGAGGTGGGCAAGGATATATTGAGGAATTTTCTGAAGGGAGGCAGGGGATTATGAGTAAAAAAATGAAGCAATACGTAACTGGCTTATCTATTGCCATTATTATTTACGCTGTTGTGGCCTCTTGGATGACTATAAGGGACATAATAATGCTCCCAGAGTTGATAGATACAATAATACTGTTTATTCTTGCTTCAGCTACCATCTTTTACGCAGTCCGAACATCAGACATTGCTGAAGCTACAGAAAAGCAGGCTAAAGCGACGAAAGAACAGGCAGACGCCAGCGTGAAAATGGCTGAGGAGATGAGGAAGCAGAGGTTGACAGCCTCACAACCATTAATATTTCCTGACTTTGCCCAAGCCAGATTCCCCGACCCAGGGGAAATTTGGTATGCCAATTCGGGCAATGGTCCCGCTTTAAAGGTGAAGATTGCATTTGCTTATTCTACTACCCCTGATGTAGTAGAGCGTGAATGGATTGAGCGTACCGGGCCAACATACTCTAAACTATCAGCAGAAAACCCTAAGTGGACTTTCATCAAAGCTGGTGATAGATTTTCATACCGACCTGAGTTGGCAGAGCGTAGCCCAAGAAATATTGGGGTAGCTCTTGTTGAGTATTCGGATATCTATGGACGATGTTTTCTGGCAGGTTGGGGATATCGGTGTGAGAAGGATAACGAAGAATGTATCACTTTGCAACCTACTGAGCCAATCTATCCTCGAATTAGAGATGAGGAGGGTGAAAACCATGATTAAAGACGCCATCGACACCTTAGTTTGTGGTCACTCGCTTAGTTTTGAGCAGGCGGCGGGGGTGATGGAGGAGATAATGAGCGGTGAGGCCACCCCGGCTCAGATTGCTGCCTTTATTACCGCGCTGAGAATTAAAGGGGAAACAGTAGATGAGATTGCCGGGCTAGCCAGCGTCATGCGGGCTAAGGCAATTCCAGTGGTAGTGACGCCGCCGCTGGTAGATACCTGTGGCACCGGGGGTGATGGCTCCTCCAGCTTCAATATCTCCACTGCCGCCGCCTTCGTTGCCGCTGGTGCCGGTCTCAAGGTAGCCAAGCACGGCAACCGGGCAATGACCAGCCACTGTGGCAGTGCCGATGTCCTGGAAGCACTGGGGGTTAAGATTGACCTCGGGGCTGAGGCGGTAGCTGAGTGTCTGGAGACGGTGGGTATTGGCTTTATGTTTGCTCCCATCTTCCACCCAGCGATGAAGTATGCGGCTGCCCCCCGCCGCGAGATTGGCATCCGCACCGTATTTAATATCCTCGGACCTCTAACCAACCCTGCCCGAGCCGAGTCTCAGGTTATCGGCGTTCCCAGCGTGGACATAGGAAATAAGATTGCCCTCGTCCTCCACCGTCTGGGGACAAAGCATTCTCTGGTGGTGCACGGCATAGACGGTGTGGACGAAATCTCAATCAGTGGTAGGTCTCTGGTGTGGGAGGCTGATGAACAGGGAGTATCGCCACCTTATGAGATTTCCCCACTGGATTTTGGCTTCAAGGAGGCAAGCCGGGCAGAAATTAGGGGTGGGGAACCTGAGGAGAATGCCAAAATGCTGCGTCGTATCCTGGGTGGTGAGAAAGGACCCCGACGGGATATAGTGGTCATGAATGCTGCCGCTGCCCTGCTCGCCGGCAACCAAGCCCCCGACCTCAAACAGGGGGCTCGCCTTGCCCAAGAAGCAATTGATAGCCGCCGAGCTTTAGAAAAACTTGACCGGCTGGTCAGGCTGAGTCAGAGCCTGGGTTAAACTCACGGAAAAGAGATGCTGAATAAAATTATTGCTCAAAAAAGGGAAGAGGTTGAGCAAAGGAAGAAGAGTATGCCCCTATCCTCTTTGAAGGAAGGCATTGCCCGGCGGCAAATGCCACTTGATTTTGCTCTTGCCCTTGGTGGTGACCACACTCGGCTAATTGCCGAGGTAAAGCGGGCATCCCCATCACGAGGGATTCTCTGCCCCAACTTTAATCCCGTTGAGCTGGCGAAAAGCTATACCCAGGGTGGTGCGTCAGCCATCTCAGTGCTAACCGAGGCAAACTACTTTGAAGGTAGCATTGACCATCTGGCAGCAATCAGAGAGGAGACTCGCCTTCCCCTGCTGAGGAAAGATTTCATATTTGACCCGTATCAGGTATATGAGTCCAGGGCTTATGGTGCTGATGCCCTGCTACTAATAGCGGCTATCCTGAGCCAGGAGCAGCTTGGGGAACTCCTCTGGCTAAGCCACAGCCTCGGCTTAAGCTGCCTGGTTGAGGTCCACAACCAGGCTGAGGTAGAAAGGGCACTCCTGAACCAGGCAAAAATCATTGGCATCAATAACCGCAATCTTGATACCTTTACTGTTGACATTAACACCACCCACCGATTGCGACCCCTTATCCCCCAGGAGCGAATCGTGGTTAGTGAAAGCGGCATCAGGAGCCGGGGGGATATAGAAAAACTGAAAGAGTGGGGAGTTAATGCCGTGCTGGTGGGCGAGGCTCTGGTTACCGCTGCTGATGTCCACAGCAAGATGAGGGAGCTAATAATATGACCCGGGTCAAGATTTGTGGGATTAGACAAAAGGCTCACGCCCTAGCGGTAATTGAAGCCGGGGGCGACTTCATCGGGCTTGTCTTTGCCCCCAGTCAGCGGCAGGTGACCCTTGCCCAGGCACAGGATATAGTAGGTGCTGTCAAGAAATATAGTGAGGCTATAGCAGTGGTTGGTGTTTTTGTCAATATGCCAGCCTATGAGGTAAACAGGATTGCCAATTCCTGCAATTTGGACTGGGTTCAGCTAAGTGGTGACGAGCCGTGGGAGTATTGCCACCAGATTACCAAGCCACTGATTAAGGCAGTTCGGATAAAGGGGGGACAACACCCCGAGGAAATCTGCGCCGATTTGTCTGCCGGGGCAAGAGTGCTCGCCAGCCAGAGGTATATCTATCTCCTCGATTCCCAGGTTAAAGGCAAGTACGGTGGAACTGGAATTACCTTTGATTGGAGCTTGGCTCGGCAGGCAGCCGAACACTTCCCGGTGATTATAGCCGGTGGTCTCACCCCGGAGAATGTAGCCCAGGCAATCAAGATAGTAGCACCGTGGGGAGTGGATGTCTCCTCAGGTGTGGAAGTAGACGGAGTTAAGGATATAGTTAAAATCAGGGCTTTTATTGAAACAGTAAGGAGAGCTGATGACAGCCAGAGATAAACAGCTACCCGACCTCAGTGGTTACTTCGGGCAGTTTGGCGGTAAGTTTGTCCCCGAGACACTAATGCCAGCCCTCAACGAGCTAGAGCTAGCTTATACCGAAGCCAGTGCTGATTCAGGCTTCCAACAGCAGTTCCACCAGTTATGCCGAGAATATATCGGTCGACCCACCCCCCTATACCCGGCTCAGCAGCTGTCAGCAAAAATAGGTGGGGCTACCATCCTGCTCAAGCGCGAAGACCTGGCTCACACCGGGGCTCACAAGATTAATAATGCCTTAGGACAGGGGCTACTAGCCAGGCGTATGGGCAAAACACGAATTATCGCTGAGACTGGTGCCGGGCAACACGGGGTAGCGGTGGCTGCCATGTGTGCTATGCTGGGGCTCAACTGCATCATCTACATGGGTGAGGAAGATATCGAGCGCCAGTCAGCTAATGTCCTCCGAATCAAACTGCTGGGGGCTGAAGTGCGTCCCGTATCCTCAGGCAGCCGTACCCTGAAGGATGCTATCAACGAAACTATCCGCGACTGGGTAACCAATGTCCAGGATACCTACTACCTTCTTGGTTCAGTTGTAGGTCCTCACCCCTATCCGATGATAGTGCGTGACTTTCAATCAATAATTGGGCAGGAGACGAAAGAGCAGGTTATGGCTATGTATCACCGCCTGCCCGACTATTTAGTCGCCTGTGTCGGTGGTGGCAGCAATGCCATAGGTCTGTTCCATCCCTTCTTCAACGAAAAAAGTGTCAAATTCATCGGTGTTGAGGCAGCAGGACAAGGCATAGAGACTAATCAACATGCCGCATCACTAACCGCCGGTAAAATTGGGGTATTACACGGCACCAAGTCGCATCTGTTGCAAGACAGGCACGGTCAAATACTGGCAACCCACAGTATTGCCCCCGGGCTGGACTATCCGGGGGTAGGACCTGAACATAGTTACTACCAAGATACAGGTCGTGCCACCTATGTAGCCGTTACTGATGCCCAGGCACTGGAAGGCTTCAGACTCCTGTGCCATACCGAGGGTATAATTCCGGCGCTTGAACCAGCCCATGCTATCTATTACGCCGCCAAACTGGCAGCTAATTTGCCACCGAGTCAGCTTATAGTTATCAATCTTTCCGGTCGAGGTGATAAGGACCTGGATATTGCCTGTCAAGCAATAGGAATAGACCTATGAGCCGTATTACATCTGTTTTTAGACCAGGTTATAAAGCACTCATTGCCTATCTCACCATAGGCTACCCCAACATAGAAACAACCCAGAAGGCAGCCTCCATCCTGTCCACCAGTGGCTGTGACATTATTGAGCTGGGCATCCCCTTCTCCGACCCCCTGGCTGATGGTGTTACCATACAGAAGGCAAGCTATCACGCCCTCCAGCAGGGTATTACCCCACAAGTGTGCCTTGAGGTGGCTTATCAGTTACGTCAGAGGATGGCTACGCCCCTAATATTTATGACCTACTATAACCCTATACTCAGTTTTGGGCTAGACTCCTTCTGCCAGGCTTCGGCTAAAGCCGGTATCGATGGTCTAATAATCCCCGACTTACCACCAGAAGAGGGGACCGAGCTGGAAGCTAGTGCCAGGAAGCTCAAGCTCGACCTCATATATCTTTTAGCTCCCACTAGCACCGAGGAACGCATCGGTATGGTAGCCAAAAGGTCTCAAGGCTTTATCTACCTGGTTTCCCTCACCGGCGTTACCGGAGCCAGGCAGACCCTCCCCCCAGAATTAGAAGGCTTCGTCAAACGGGTGAGGCAAAAGACAAACCAACCTCTCTGCGTCGGCTTTGGCATCTCTACGCCAGAACAGGCAAGGCGAGTGGCTACGGTAGCCGATGGCGTTATTGTCGGTAGCCGCCTCATCCAGTTGATTGAACAAAATTCCACCCTCTCTTCCCTTAAAACCTTTACTTTGAGCTTGCGAGAGGCATTGGATTTAAAGAATAAAGACTAGGAGGTTGATAATATGTCTAGTATGTCATGACACTAGCCCCACGGGGGCTAAAAAGAGAAAATAACCTCAAACTAAAATAAAAAGGAGGACAAAATGGAAAGAGCAATGTATTTTCTTGACCAGAAGGACATGCCAACTCACTGGTATAACGTCCTGCCCGATTTACCAGAGCCACTCCCACCCTTACGCCATCCCGGCACCAAGGAAGTCCTTCCCAGGGAAGGACCTTTACCCCCACCCCTCTTCACTGATGCTGTCAATAAGCAGGAGTTCAGCACCGAGCGCTACATTGAGATTCCAGAAGAGGTGCAGGCTGCTTACCGCACCTACCGACCAACGGTTCTGCATCGGGCGTATCGACTGGAGAAGGCTCTGGATACTCCAGCCAAGATTTTCTACAAATATGAAGGGACCAGCCAGGCCGGCAGCCACAAGCCCAACACAGCGATTGCTCAAGCCTACTATGCCAAGAAGGAGGGGGCCAAGCGCCTGGCCACCGAGACCGGTGCCGGACAGTGGGGGAGTGCCTTGGCTATGGGCTGTATGTTCTTTGGCCTGGAATGCAAGGTCTATATGGTCAGGATAAGCTACAAACAGAAGCCATATCGCCGCATCCTGATGGAGACCTGGGGAGCCAAGGTTGTACCCAGCCCCAGTGAGGATACCGAGGTCGGGCGACGTTTTCTAGCTGAGAATCCGGACCATCCTGGAAGCCTGGGAATTGCTATCAGCGAAGCCTGTGAGGATGCCTTCGCCCACGATGATACCTTGTAATCCATAGGCAGTGTCGTCAACCATGTCCTGCTTCACCAGACCATCATCGGTGAGGAAACCAGAAAGCAAATGGAGATGGCAGATGCCTATCCCGATATTATTATCGGCTGCGTTGGTGGCGGCTCAAACTTCGCCGGGCAATTCCTGCCCTGGATTCGGGACAAGCTCAGTGGCAAGAAACCAGACCTGCGCATTATCTGTGTTGAGCCTAAAGCCTGTCCTACGCTGACCAAGGGCCCCTATACCTGGGATTTTGGGGATAATGCTGGGATGGCGCCTATTGTTTTGATGTACACCCTGGGTCACGACTTTATCCCACCACCGCTCCACGCTGGCGGTCTTCGTTACCACGGGATGGCACCTATCATCTGCCACCTCTACAAGCTGGGCTTAATTGAAGCCCAGGCAGTACACCAACTGGCTACCTTTGAGGCCGGGGTAAAGTTTGCCCGCACTGAGGGCATTATCACCGCCCCTGAACCCTGCCATGACCTCAGGGTGGCTATTGATGAAGCCCTTAAGTGCAAGGAATCGGGTGAAGCCAAAACCATCCTGATAGCTCACAGTGGTCA
>CAZQRE010000014.1:0-12617 GCA_964595695.1 uncultured Dehalococcoidales bacterium | reverse complement strand
GCTTCGACACCCTTTCCAGCAAGATATCAGGACTGAAGGGCTTCTCTACATAATCGTCCACATCAAGCTCCAGACCGGTTTCCAGCTCGTAGCGACGGCGGCTGGCTTCCTCTCTCACCGAGGTTAGAATTAAGATAGGTATATCCTTATACTTCGACCACCTCGGGTCTTGAAGTTCTTTGCACACTGCCCATCCGTCCATCTTCGGCATTAGTAGGTCAAGAACCATCAGGTCCGGCTTTTCCGCCTTAAGGTTAGCCAAACCCTCTATTCCATCGCGGGCAGTAACCACTTGGTAGCCTTGAGATTCAAGAATCATAGTTAGTGCATCTAAAATATCAGGGTCGTCATCAACTACCAATATCTTCTGTGACATATCTCCCTCCTTTGCGATTATAATACAGGTCTAGGCAATAATCCGCCCTGTTCTACGATTGCGGGGACGATGTCCTCCCAGCCTACTGCCATAATATGGATACCATGAATCCCGGGTATCTCCTTGAGTTGCTCGATAATCTCCAAAATTATTCTGACACCCTCTTCCTTAGCATTCTTAGCCTGTTCCATCCTGGTGAGTATTTCATCAGGAACACTTACTCCAGAAACATAGTCTCTCATATAACGAGCCATTCCTACCGACCTAATGGGTATCAACCCTGCCAGAATATGTACCTCCTTGTCCAAGCCTCGCTCGGTAACCATCTCCATCCATCTAGCGAACTTAGCAACATCATAGACCGCTTGGGTTTGAATAAAGTCGGCTCCAGCTTTAACCTTTTTAGCTAGCCTCACTACCCGGAATTCAAAGGGGTCGGCGTAGGGATTGGCAGCGGCTCCGATAAATAAAGGGACTTCTCCCGAGACATCTTCACCACAAAGGAATTTCTTTTCATCCCGCATGTTTTTCAGGGTTTGAATCAACTGAATGGAGTCAATATCAAAGACATTCTTGGCAGTGGGGTGGTTACCAAACTTCTGATGGTCACCGGAGAGGCAAAGGATATTACCGATGCCCAGGGCTACCGCCCCTAATACATCGCTTTGAATAGCTATCCGGTTCCTGTCCCGGCAGACCATCTGCATCACCGGTTCAGCTCCTAGTTGCTTCAAAAGCACGCAGCCAGCCAGGCTGGACATGCGGACGATGGCAGTTTGATTATCGGTTACATTAATAGCATCACAGCACGGGCGAAGTAACTCTCCCTTCCTTTGAATCACGGCCGCACTAGCCCCCTTAGGCGGACCTGCCTCAGCGGTAACGGCAAACCTCCCGCTTTCTAAAACCTTCTCCAGATTTGTGCCCGCTTTCATCACTGTTGCCTCCGTTCGGTTTCACTTTTCTTGGGCAGGGTAAAGGTAAATTTGCTCCCGGTGTTAGTTTCAGGGCATGGGCTCTCGACCCATATCCTGCCCCCGTGGGCTTCCACTGTCCTCTTAGCTATGGGCAGCCCTAAACCGGTTCCTTTCGTTTCTACATTGCTTGCCCGGAAGAAGTCATCGAAGACCTGGGGTAGTTCCTCGGCAGGGATGCCAATCCCGGTATCCGTAACCTCAACCCGGATATTGTTGTCTTCCTCCTTTACCGTGATAGTTACCATGCCCCCGGGCGAATAGTTAATGGCATTAGTCAACAGTTCAGTTATCACCCGCTGGAGGTAGGGAACTGAGCCATGAATTTTGGGAAGGCTCTGAGGTAGTTTTGCTTTTAGCTTTACCTCTTTTTGCTTCGCCGAGTTACGCAAGTCATCGAGTGCACGTTTAACCACTTGGTGTAAAGAGACATCGCCCATCTCGCTGACAATTCGCCCGGCTTCGATGCGGGGTATATCTAAAAGGTCGCTAATTAATTCCAAGAGTTCGGTAACCCGCTTACTGCTCCTTTCCAGCATGTGTCTTTGCTTGTCAGTAAGCTCCCCAGAAAAGCCACCTAGCATAACCCAGAAGTAACCCTGGATAGCAGCCAGGGGGGCTTTCAGGTCGTGCGCGGCTATAGCTAGGAAGCGGAGAAAGCGATTCCTTTCCTCTTCAAGATTGGTCCGCTCAATAGAGCATTGTTCCAGGCTTTGCCCTAGAGACTCATATAATTTTGCCTTCTCCAGGGCTATAGCACCCAGGTTGGCAAGGGCACTTAAAAAATCTATATCTTCGGGCGAGAACTGGCGTGGCTCTGAGGTATAAACCCTCATTACCCCCATGACTTCCCCTCGGGGCATAAGCGGGATGGACAGCGTGGAGGCTATACCCTCCCTCCTAGCCTCTTCTCTATACTGAACCCTTGGGTCTTGGCTGGCATGCAAGATAGCCACTGGCTTACCCTGCAATACCTCAGGGATAATAGTATTGGCTCTTACTGGCCCCTTCTTGAGGTACCAATCGCTTAATCCGTAGCTGATGCTATGTATTAGCTGCTTCCTATCGTGGGTAAGAAGCAGCAGCGAACAGCCTTTGACACCCATAGCTTTGGTGATGCTTTCTACCATAGAGCTAAGCACTTTATCTGCTACCAGGCTGGAAGTCAGTTCTTTCGCTATCTCGTAAAGTATTTTATAGCGATGCTCGCCTTCCATAAGCAACTCCTCTACTGTCATAAGGTGACCTTCCGGGGTCCTCCGCTATGGCTGGTGCTCCAGTCTTTAATGGGTTGGATTTCCTCCAATTTGTCTAGCTGACCCTGGGCAGCCAGACGGTCATAAATCATTTGCCAAGCACAAGGGGTATCTGGGTCAATTTCACACTTGCCGTTTACTGACCCGCCACAGGGTCCGTTCAGCAGGCTCTTAGCACACCTAACCAGAGGACATATGCCTGCTGTCTGCCCCAGAACACAGCTTCCACATTGCAGGCAAACCTCAGTGAAATAGCCGGGGCTTTCTTCCCTGCCGATAAACAAGGTATTCAATGCTGGATAAACAGGCCTATCCAGATAGAGGGTAACTGTCTGCACGCCAAAGGCACAAGCCATCACCAGAATACAATCAGCAGCTTCAATATCCTTAGCACTCTCACTTAGGGCGTCTCTGGTGAGTTCATCACAAGCCGTAGGGATTACCATCCACCCCGTAACCTTCTTACCTACGGCTTCAAGTTTATCTTTCATGCCCAGAACCTCGGATTTCCCACCAGTGTGGCACATAGTGGCACAGGTGCCGCAGCCGACTAAGTATACCTTCTCTGCTTCGCCAAGGGCGGCTTTAATCTCGTCAAATGGTTTTTGGGCAGTGATTGTTTTCATACCATTACTCCGCCTTATTCTTGGATTCGGTTCTCATAGGCATCTCTAAAATACTGCAAACTATCTATTATCGGGTTAGGCGCAGCTTGCCCCAGACCACATAGAGAGGAAAGCATCATGGTGCTGGCTAACTCCTGTAAAACTGTAATGTCTTTGTTTAACCCCTCTCCTTGGGAAAACTTCCTCAAGATTTCAACCATTGCTTCGGTTCCCTGTCGGCAAGGAGCACATTTACCACAAGACTCTTCAGCAAGGAACTCCATGGTTTTATACACAATATCTATAATGTCTCTGCTTTCATCAAATACAGTAATGGCGCCAGCGCCGAGAATAGTTTCAAAAGACAGGGGGGTATCTATCATACTATAAGGTATAATTCTTCCCGTGGCGCCACCTACCTGAACCATCTTAGGTTCTTTAGCTAAGGCTAAATCGTCGACTAACTCTTTGAGCCGGCTACCCAGGACTAATTCATATACGCCAGGTTTTTTTACATCCCCACTCACTGAGAAGACCTTGGTGCCCTTGCTCCGTTCCGTTCCCATTTGATTGAACCAATGACCTCCATTACGGATTATGTGAGGAATATTCATCAGGGTTTCCACATTATTGATAATAGTTGGTTTTCCCCACAGACCTTTTGACGGTGGAAACGGAGGTCTAAAGCGAACTTCTCCCCTCTTACCCTCAATAGAATCCATTAGCGCTGACTCCTCACCACATACATAGGAACCAGCACCCTCACGAATATCGATATCAAAGTGTGCTAAGAACCCGCTGTCTCTGGCTTGACCAATAGCATTCAGCAACAAATCAAGGAGGTGGTGGTATTCAGCTCGCAGATAGATATAGCCTTTTTTTGCCCCAATGGCATAGCCAGCAATAGCCATAGCCTCAATAAGAGTGAAGGGGTCTCCTTGTAAAATATATCTATCCTTAAATGTTCCCACCTCACCTTCATCAGCATTGCCGATAACATATTTCTCATCCCCTTGAGCCTTTCTCGCCAACTCCCATTTCAAGCCGCAGGGAAACCCGGCGCCGCCTCGGCCTCGCAGCCCCGACACCTTTATTTCCTCTATCACTTGTTCTTGAGTCATCTCGCCCAAAGCCTTCTTTAATGCTCTAAAACCATCCCTAGCTAAATAGGTAGTTATGTCCCCGGGGTCAATAATCCCGCAGTTTGTTAACACAATCCGCTTCTCTGGCACCTAACTACCTCCTAGCCCAGATATAACCACAGCTTTATTTATAAGCCTTCAAAATTTGTGATATTTTCCTTGGCGTTAAATCAACATAAACATCGTAATTTATCATCATCGCCGGAGCTTCATCACAAACACCAATACAGTTGGTTAATTGGAAGGAGAACTTACCATCGAGGGTGGTCTCACCGGGTTTAATCCCGATTTCCTTCTCCACGCTTTCAATTATGGTCTGGCAGTTAGTGAAAAGGCAGGGCAGACTTTTACAGATTCTGATTACATTCCTACCCTGCGGCTTGGTGGAGAGGAAGGAGTAGAAGGTAGCTACTCCGTATACATCACTTATAGAGAGACCTAGTGATTCAGCTAGCTCAGCTATAACTTCTTTGGGCAAATAACCAAACTTGTTTTGTGCCTCTTTTAATAGCACCAGTAGTTCTTCCTGACCTTGGCTCTGGATAGGAATTCCGTCACTGATTTTATTCATCTTCCCTCTATTGATAACCAGTGATTAATTAACCTCTTATAATCAGAGGCTTCCCTGTCTTCTTTTCTCCCGGCTTCTTCACCTTGCTCAATGCCCCTGTTGGGCAAAAAGAAATACATACATCGCAATCTCGGCAAACCTCTGTATCTATTGGCTCATCGAAATTGACCACAACCTTGCTGTCGAAACCTCGATAAGCCATGCTGAATACATTCTCCTTTTTTATTTCACTACAAGCCCTGATACATCTCCGACACAAGACACATTTTGATAAATCACGGACAATATAGGGGCTTACATCCTCTATGGGGTAATAACGCTTCCTCAGCCTAAATCGGGGGAGTCCTACTTCCAGGTCGGCGGCAATCTTACGCAACTCACATAGGTTAGCCTTGTCACAAACCAAGCAGGAATCAGGGTGACTAGCCAGCAAAAGTTCTACTGTTATCTTGCGGGCTTCTAAAACCTTAGGAGAATGGGTATGTATAACCATACCTTGGGTGATTGGAGTATGACAAGAGCCAACCAATGTCCGAGAGCCTTCTACCTCGACTACACAAATACGGCAGGCTCCAATAGGGGATAACTCCGCTTTATGACACAGGGTGGGAATATCTATACCGTTTTCTTGGGCAACATCGAGGATGCTCATCCCGTCACTACCACTCAGTTGGCAACCATTTATTGTTACAGATATCTGCCCCATCTTTTTCTCAGGTCTTAGGCTAGGAACGCATGCACTATTCTGGATGAAACTACAAAGCCCTTCATAACTGGCCTAGATTTTACCACAAACCCCTGTTCCTAACAAGGGTAATACCAAAAAAGAGAGTCACCAACGGGCACTAGCCTCGCTGAAAAAGAGAAATACTAAAGGAGACTCAAAGACAGGCTTTGCTTCTCTCATACCTCTATTTGCCGTCACCATCTCTAACATGGTAAACTGCGGGGTAAACCAAAGGAGTTATAGATGAAAATACTGGTAACCAATGATGATGGCATATTTGCCCAAGGGCTATGGATACTGGTCAAGGAGCTAAGGAGCATTGCCCAAGTAGTAGTTGTCGCTCCAGATAGAGAGCAGAGTGCCATAGGCACTGCGGTTACCCTGCGCCAGCCACTAAGGGCGCAAAAAATGAGGCCTGTGGTGCCGGGGGTGGAAACCTACTCGGTAGAGGGCACGCCGGCGGATAGTGTTATTCTGGCTTTAGGTAAACTGGCTAAGAACAAGATAGACCTGGTGGTTTCAGGCATAAACCATGGGGCTAATCTGGGTGATGATGTGCTTATCTCAGGAACAGTAGGCGCTGCTTTGCAGGGTTACCTGCATGGTTTACCAGCCCTTGCCATCTCAGTAGCCTTCGGGGACAACCTCTACCTGGATAATGCCGCCAAGTTAGCCGCATTGCTAGTTAAGAAGATTGACACCAATGCCCTGCCCACCAACATTTTCCTTAATGTAAACCTGCCTAACTTGCCTTTAGCCAAAATCAGAGGAGCCAAGGTTACCCGGCTAGCCAGTGACAGTCACACCGATACAGTTGAGGAAAGCCACGATGGGAGACGAAGATACTACTGGCTCATACGCCAAGAGATAAGCAAGGATACAGATAAGAAAACAGATATATGGGCAATAGAGCAAGGTAATATCTCTATCACCCCCCTGCATACCAGCCTGCTCAATAAGCCTTCGCCCCCCATCCCCAATAACCTATGCTCTGACCTTCTACGGGAACTACGGAAATATTGATGATATGAGAAAGGCGAATAGGACTAGATTACCACTTAAAACTATTGACAAAATTAATACCAGCCCTATATAATTAAATTGAACATCAGCCACCGACCCATAGGGCGGTGAGCTGGTTAAAATGGCTACCATTAACAAGTTTAGTCGCTTGGATCGGATATGACCGAGACGGCAAAGATTAAAGCTGTATTTTGAATGCCTTCTCTGGCTGTGTCGGAGAGGGCATTTTTATATGAGTTTGTCTCAGGTGGAGAATTAAAAATGCTCAAATTAGGATTCATCGGGGCGGGGACAGTAGGCACCGCCCTATCGGTCAGGCTGAGCAGTAAGGGCTACCAGGTAATAGCCGTTTCCAGCCGAAGCCAAACCTCAGCCAGAAATCTGGCACAGGCAATTAGTGGCTGCCGTGCCTTCAATAATAATCAAGATGTGGCTGACACCGCCGAGCTTGTCTTCATTACTACTCCCGATGATGCTATTGCCCCGGTAGTATCTCAAATACAGTGGCACACCGGGCAGAGCGTGGTTCACTGTAGCGGTGCTGATTCAACTGACACCCTGGAACCAGCCAAGAAATTAGGGGCACAAGTTGGCGTCTTCCATCCCCTCCAGACCTTTGCCAGTGTAAGCCAGGCTATAGAAAATATACCAGGCTCAACCTTTGCCCTGGAGGCTGAGGAGCCTCTACTGAATACGCTTAAAGAAATGGCTAGCGCTCTGGATGGTAACTGGGTGGAGCTAAAGGCAGGTGACAAGGTTATCTATCATGCGGCAGCAGTCATTGCCTGTAACTACATGGTAACTCTGGTCAAGTTAGCTAGCGACCTGTGGCAAACCTTCAATGTATCACCACATCAAGCTACTCAGGCACTACTCCCACTTTTGCGAGGGACAATTAATAATATTGATACTGTCGGAATACCCCAGTGCCTCACCGGACCAATTGCTCGTGGCGATACCGGAACGGTTAAGAAGCACCTCAAGGCGTTACAGGAAAAAGCTCCGGCTATACTCTCTACCTATCGTGAGCTTGGTCTCCAGACTATTCCTATTGCTCTAGCCAAAGGGAGAATCAATCAAGATAAAGCTGAGGAGTTAGAGGCTATATTAAAACAATCCGACTAAACAAAAATCAATTAAGGGGGAAAGTCCAGTGAGAATAATGCTTAAAAGCAAAATCCATCGAGCCCGCATTACCAAGGTCAATATCGACTACGAAGGCAGTATTACCATTGATAAAAAGCTTATGGAAGAAGCCGGTATCCTCCCCTATGAGCAGGTGCAGGTGCTAAATATTAATAATGGTGCCCGCTTTACTACCTATGCTATTGGGGCGGAAAGTGGTGAAATCGGCATAAATGGTGCTGCTGCCAGATTAGTGGCTAAGGGAGATACCATTATCATCCTCTCCTACTGCTATGTTGACGAGGATGAAGCCCATAACTTCAGTCCCAAACTGGTATGTGTTGATGCCAAAAACACTATCATCGAAACCAAACAAGCGGTTGAAGCTATATCCTTTTGGGGAGGAGACAAATGCGCGTAACTATTAACCAGATAAAAGAAATGAAGCCAAAGGGTGAGAAAATCACCATGCTCACTGCTTATGACTATACCACGGCTAAGATAATTGATGAGGTGGGAATACCACTAATCCTAGTCGGAGATAGCCTGGGTATGGTTGTCCTTGGTTATGAATCAACCATACCGGTAACTATGGAGGAGATGCTACACCATACCAGAGCTGTGGTTAGAGGCACCAAACAGGCAATGGTAATTGGCGATATGCCATTTATGACCTACCACATCAGTGTTGCCGAGGCTCTTAAAAATGCTGCCCGCTTTATTCAAGACGGGGGTGCCCAGGCGGTTAAGCTTGAAGGTGGCGTAACTGTAGCCGAGAAGGTAAGTAGAATCGTGGACTGTGGTATCCCGGTTATGGGTCATATTGGACTTACTCCCCAGTCAATTCATCAACTGGGAGGCTATAAGGTGCAGGGAAAAACTCCGGAGGCAGCAAATAAGCTGCTTAAAGATGCTCTGGTTCTGGAAGAGGCTGGAGCTTTTGCCATTGTATTGGAGACTATCCCTACCCAGCTGGCTACTCTAATTACCCAGAGGATAAGCATCCCGACTATCGGCATTGGGGCCGGCATCGGCTGCGATGGTCAGGTTCAGATTATCAACGACATTCTGGGTTCGTTTACTGACTTTGTCCCCAAGCATGCCAAGCAATATTCAAAGCTCACTGATATTATGTCAAATGCTATTACCGAATATTATAATGAGGTGAAAGCTGGCAGCTTCCCCACCGCTAAGCAAAGCTTCTCTATGGATGAAAGCATACTAGCTGAGCTAAAGGCTAAGTAACCAAAAGGTTTGACGGAGGTGGTAACATGGCTGTTGATTTGTTTATTGAAGGAATTCCGTACTCACAAAATAAACCTAGAGGGGATAAAGAAGCAGCTGGGGAGTGGAGTGAAGCTGTAAAGGAACAGACAAAGAATCTTCCACCAGTGAAAGGGCGATGCTCCATGATAGTCGTATTTGCCTTGCCTGAAAATAAGTTCCCAAATGATTACCCAGATGGGCCTGATCTGGACAACCTCATGAAGCGACTACTTGATGCCTTAAATGACACAGTATTCTCTAAGGTTAAAGGTAAAGATAGTAGTGTTGTTCAGTTAGTGGTCTCAAAACACAAAGCAATGCAAAACGAGAGACACGGTGCTAGGATAATTATTGCTGACATAGGAGACTAGAAACAAAAGAGTTTATGGGGTGTTTAAGAGGGGCGTCAGCCCCTCTTTTCAAAATCTTCCCCTTCCCCTTACTAAGGGGAAGGGGATAAAGGGGATAGGGTTCTGAAATATTAAGGGAGATGAGGTAGATAAAACCTTCTATGAAAGTTATTGAAAAAATAGCTGATATGAAACGGCTAAGGCGGCAGATTACCGAGCCGGTGGGCTTTGTTCCCACTATGGGCTACTTCCATGAAGGACACCTGGCTCTGGTAAGACGAGCCAGAGCCGAAAACCCCTCGGTAGTAGTTAGCATATTCGTTAATCCCACCCAATTTGGTCCTCAGGAGGACTTTAATAATTATCCCCGTGACCCTCAGCGTGACCTGGCTTTATTAGAAAAGGAACAGGCTGACATCGTATTTATGCCCTCAGTAGCCGAGATGTACCCACCTCAGTTCAATAGCTGGGTTGAGGTTAGTAAGGTAACCGAACGACTGGAGGGGGCTTCTCGCCCCGGTCATTTCAGGGGGGTTACTACCGTCTGTGCCAAGCTATTTAACATTGTCCAGCCCACCAGAGCCTACTTCGGTCAAAAGGATGCCCAGCAGGCGATTGTTATCAGGAAGATGGTGGCTGACCTGAATATGAACCTGGAAATTGTTACCCTGCCTACGGTGCGCGAGCCTGATGGACTGGCAATGAGCAGTCGCAATACCTACCTTAACCCCGAGCAGCGCCAGGCAGCAACAGTTCTCTATCAGGCACTCACGCTGGCTCAAAAATTATGGTCGCAGGGTGAAAAAGACGCTCAAACCATCCGCCAACAGATGACAGACCTAATTGGGAAGCAGCCGCTGGCAGATATTGACTATGTCAGCATCGCCGACGCCGAGACCCTGGACGAGCTGGACACCGTCACCCCCCCGGCTCTGGTCTCACTGGCAGTAAAAATCGGTAAGACAAGACTGATAGATAATTTAGTGTTACAATAAGGCAAAGTGAATTCCTAAAGGAGGTCATATCTAGAGAAATGACTGTGGAGCGAGAGAAGCTATATATTAATTGTCCCGGTTGTGGCAAGGACTTTGAGTTAGATAAAGAAACCTACACCGGGTTTGAGGGAAACGTGAAGTGTCCTAATTGCCAGACTCTTCTTTATATGAGAACCGGTGCAGGTACAGGCCACCTTTTTGAGTGTACAAAGGTAGAGGAGCAATAAGTAGCTAGCGATACTAGGGAATTTCAAAAGCCTACTCCCTAATCAGCGCCATCAAACCCAGCATTGCCACAAAGGCAAGGGCGGCGCCGAGGTAAAAGGGGGCCGCCGGGCTATAAGCCTGCCAGAGCCAGCCAGCGAGCAGGCTGGCGGGTAAAAGGGTGAGACCGACTACACCATGATACAGACCGTAGGCGGTGCCTCTTTTCTCCTCAACTACCAAATCAGCCACAAAAGCCCGGGCTACCCCCTCTACTATTCCGTAGTAAACTCCATAACAGGCAAAGAGCAGCCACACCTGCCATAGCTCTGATGCCAGAGCAAATCCGAGGTAAACCAGAGCATAAATAAACCAGCCCAGGGTGATAACCCGCCGCCTCCCCAGCCTGTCCGACAGCATACCCGCCGGTAAAGAAACAGCGGCATAGGCAGCATTGAACAGGACAAGCATCAACACTACATAGATAACCGATGAGCCTAAGTCCTGCGCCCGTAGTATGACGAAGAAATCGCTGGAGTTGCCCAGGGTAAACACCGCCATAATAGCCAGAAATACCTTAAACCGATTATCAAAGCCCTTGATTAACCCTCTATAACCTGTTGAAGCTACTCCACCCTCGTAACCACTCACCGCCGGCGAAGGCTTTCGCCCTGACTCCCGCACAAATATAAGCAGCACCAACACTGCCAGTACGGCGGGCACAACACCAACTAATACCAGCCACTGGTAGGTCTTTAGACTAAGCTCCAGTCCTCCACTCTGAACCAAATACACGATAATAGCGGCTATCGCCAGTCCCAAGACGGCGCCAAAGGTATCCATAGCCCTATGTAGTCCGAAGCCCTTGCCTCTCTCCCCAGCGGAGACAGAATCGGCAATCAGGGCATCGCGTGGTGAGGTGCGGATGCCCTTGCCTACCCTATCGCTAAATCTAACTGCCAGCACCCCACCCCAGCTAGCCACCAGATACATAAAGGGCTTGGCTATAGTAGAAATACTATAGCCTAATACTGCTAGCGGCTTACGCTTACCTACCTTATCACTGAGCCAGCCGCTGAATATCCTGAAGATAGCATCAACGCTTTCCGGCAAACCCCCGACAAGACCGATGGCGGTGAATGGTGCCTTTAGCACATTGCGCAGAAAGAGAGGGACAAGGGTAAAAATCATATCGCTGCTGACATCAGTAAGCAGACTGACTATACCCAAGGAGAAGACATTAGGGTTAAGACCCAGAATCCTCTTGCGGCTCGTATCAGCATTCAATGTTTCTGTCAACTACTTCTCCTCAATCACCTCGGTGACCAGTTCCCTGATTTTCCGCTTAGACTGCTCCAGCACCAGCTTCCCTTCGGCAGTAGCCTGATAGTATTTCCTCACTCTGCCGTTGACTACCTTTGAGCTGCTTTCCAGATAGCCTTCTTTTTCCAGGCGATGCAGCACCGGATATAGGGTACCTGGGCTGATGCTATAGCCATGCCTAGCCAGCTCCTCGGCTATTTCTACGCCGAAGATTGGCTCTTTTGAAGCATGATAGAGGATGTGAATCCTGATAAATCCCAAGAAGAACTCTCTGTCTAACATAATAACGCCTCACGATATTGTAATACGATATTATAGCGGATTCATCCTTCTGTCAAGCACCATATATTGAGGTTGTCTAATAACCCCTTTCTTCCCACCCTCCTGTCCGATAAGGTAAGCCAGAACCCAAAGGTCATTTATAAGGGGGGATTGAAGGGGTAGAGCCCCTTCCCATTGTCATTGTGAGGCACAAAGTGCCGAAGCAATCTCCGAGAATGCACGGGGATTGCCACGCCTTCGGCTCGCAATGACAAGGAAGGGAGTGATGTATCACTAATTATATGGATGGGGGGTGCTTGACACTACCAAGCCTACCAGCTACAATATTTTCTGTGCCGATGTCGCTCAATCGGAAGCTAACCAGGCATAAAATCCGCGTGACCGCTGTTCCACTCCGG
>CAZQRE010000013.1:5916-13159 GCA_964595695.1 uncultured Dehalococcoidales bacterium | reverse complement strand
ATATTTTCAAGGTAGCCCACTTTGGCATAGTTGAAGACTGGAAAAAGGTGCTTCCCGCCTTCACTGATAAGATTAAGGAGCTTCTGGCGGGGTAAAGTTAAGCCTTCTCGGCTTGCCGTTGAGCAATAATCTTTTGAGTGATGTGAGGCGGCACCTGTTCATAGTGGCTAAACTCTACAGTATAACTGCCCCTGCCTTGGGTTATCGACTTCAGGTCTATTGTATAGCGCAAAATTTCAGCCTGCGGAACTTGAGCTTCAATAATATTGATTCCACCCCCAGGGTTCATGCCTTGCACCCTGGCTCGCTTGGTATTAAGGTCACCAATAATATCACCGGTGAAGTTCTCGGGAATTGTCACCCTGATATTCATTATCGGTTCAAGCAGGATAGGTTGCCCTTGAGACAATCCCTTTCTCAGCGCCCCTGCCCCAGCGATTTTGAAGCATATTTCTGAAGAATCAACGGGGTGAAAGCTGCCATCATATACGGTTGTCTTTATGTCAATAACCGGGTAACGAGCCAGCACTCCTTCCCCAACCGCCTCATTGACCCCTTTCTCTACCGCTGGAATATAGTTTTTGGGTATGCGACCGCCGACTACCTTATCAGCGAACTCACAGCCGCTGCCACGGGGCAAAGGCTCTATCTCCAGAAAGACATGCCCATATTGACCATGCCCTCCTGTTTGCTTCTTGTGCTTATACTCAGCCTTGGTTGGAATGGTAATAGTCTCTTTATATGGAACCCTGGGCGTCTCCAGCTCAACACCGACACCGAATTTACGCAGCATCTTCTCTGCTGCCACTTCAAGCTGGGTCTCACCAACTCCTGATAGAATGGTCTCATTAGTATCAGCATCCCGGTGCACCCGAAGAGTGGGGTCTTCCTCACACAGCCGGGATAATGCCGCTCCCAGCTTATCTAGGTCAGCCTTGGTCTTAGGCTGCACCGACTCACTAAAAGCTGGCTCAGGAAAAACAACGGGGACAATTTTTACTGGCTTATCCCGACTACACAATGTATCTCCGGTGCTGGTTAGGCTCAGTTTGGCTACGGCACCTATGTCTCCAGCCCTAAGCTGAGATACAGGTTCCTGGGTCTTGCCTCTTAAGATGAATAGCTGACCGATACGTTCCACGCCGCCTCGTGTCGCATTCCATACCTGAGAATTGCTATCAATAGTCCCAGTGTAAACTCGGAAGTAGGTAAGCTTACCGACGTATGGGTCGGCACTGGTCTTAAACACTAAGGCAGCTAATGGGGCAGCCTCACTTGGCTTAATCCTCTGCCCAGCTTGTTCAACTGAATCGCCAGCAATAACTACATCTCGTTCCTTAGGCGATGGCAAGTAACTGTGTATAGCATCCAGCAGTGAGACAATCCCTATATTTTGTATCGCCGAGCCGACCAAGACGGGCACAATCTTGCCAGTTACCACACCCTGTCGCAAGCCATTACCAAGCTCCTCCAGGCTGAGTTCCTCCCCGCCCAGATACTTCTCCAGTAATATGTCATCAATTTCAGCTACTGCCTCAACCAGCTTCTCCCGAAAAGAATCGACCTTGGTCTTTAGTGATGATGGTATGTCAGCCTCCTTCGCCGGAAAACCGATATAGCTTTTCATTGTCAGCAGGTCAACTACTCCCTGAAAATCATTGTGGGCACCTATAGGTAGCTGCACCGGTATGCAGTGCGAGCCAAACTTCAACCGAAGCACGTCCAGAGTTCGGTAGAAATCAGCGTTCTCGCGGTCCATCTTATTAATAAAGATAAGGCGGGAAAGGTTAGCCTGCTCACTATATGCCCACACCTGTTCACTACCAACCTCAACACCGGAGGCAGCACATAGCACAATTATCGCTCCTTCACTAACCCGTATTGCCGCCTTAACCTCGCCGACGAAGTCAGAATAACCAGGGGTATCAATAAGGTTAATCTTAGCCCCCTTCCACAGGCAGGGAAGCATAGCCAGGTTAAGGCTAATCTGGCGCTTTACTTCATCAGGGTCATAATCCGAGGTAGTAGTTCCATCGTCAACCTTACCCAGCCGGCTGATTGCCCCAGCAGCGAACAGGATTGCTTCTGCAATTGATGTCTTGCCAGCACCACAGTGAGATACTAAGGCAAGGTTACGAATAGTCTCCAATCCATATTGCTCCATCTAATCACCCGCTCTCTTTAGATTATTCCACCATATTATAATCATACTTTGTAGGCAGGGCAAGTAACTGTATTTATGAGATTATCTACCTCACCCCCTTAATTCCCCTCATGCAAAGACTACATCTACCTCTTTTGGAGAGGGGGATTGATTATATAAGAGAGGCTTCGCCTCTCTTTGACTCTCCTTACTTGGAGTAGTAATCAGGGAGTTTTAGAGGGGCTTTGCCCCTCTAAAGAAATTATCCTCCCCTTCCCCTTGATAAGGGGAAGGGGACAAAGGGGATAGGGTTGATAAACAATATGTAAAGGCTAGCGACGGCGCCGTCTCCTGAACAGGGACATCAGCCACATTAAACCGATAATGCTAATGAACGGAAATGGTTGGGCACCACCACCGGTTCCGGCAACGGCAACCGCTGGGGCAGTAGTTGGTTTCAACGGGGCTATTGCCTCGGCAGATATTTCGTATGCAGCTAGCTTACTATTGATAAACTGCTTAGGCACCCAGCCTAAAGGATTATTTTTACCTGTTGCCTCAGCCCAGACCCAGCCTGGCTCACCCTCCAGCTCAAAAACTGCGGTGGCTTTGTTATAATCGGGTAGGTAGACCAAGGCTGCGGTATGACCGGAGCCGACCATTATAGCTGAGCGGTATCCGGCACCTTTATACATAACCGCCAGTAGCACGGCACTATCTTCGCAATCACCATAACCAATCCCATTTTGGTCAATAGTAGCCGCCAGCTCATCAGCATTCTGGGCAAACTCTTCATATTCAAACCAGTCTATATCAGGTGTATAGTTTACTCTATCCCGGACAAAGTAAAATACTGCTTCTGCCCTTTGCTGTTGGTCTGGGTATTTGCGGGCAATCTGCTCGCCTAAATGGTAGGCTAGGTCAGCATTTTCGCCTAGGCTCTCAAAGGCTATAACCGGACGGAAGGTTGTCTCAGATATTTGATAAAAGCCGTCTTCACCGAAGGCTCTAGTTCGGCATATTCCCCAGTCATCAACTACATCACCATTTATCTCATAGAAACCTGTGGATGAAGTCGCCGACACATAACCAGTAGCGGCTAACCCAGCTACTAATATTAAGCCTAGTAAGACCAGAATCCTCTTCACCGATTTACCTCCAGAAGGGCGTTTATGAGAAGCACTTGCCCCTCTTTTTATTTCCTCCCCCTCTCCTTTTAAGGAAAAACCCAATGTGTGTGGGGCGTTTAAGAGGGGCGCCAGCCCCTCTTTTTATCCCCTCCCCCTCTCCAAAAGAGGTAGATGTAGTCTTTGCATGAGGGGGATTAAGGGGGTGAGGTTTAATATAATAATCAATCTCTCATAGTGGTGTGGTTAGTGCGGCATGGAGGATAAGACCAAAGAAAAGGAGATAACCAAAGACATAAATACCTACTGCCACTGGATTCTCATTTACGCTCAAAAATGAAATTTTGGGGGTTAACCGGTCAACAATGCGGAACAGGGCTATCCCGATAAGCAGGCTTATCAGGAAGCTTAGGGCTAATAACCCCAGCTGTCTAAAATCGAAAAAGTATCCCAGCAGCGTGCCGCCGAACGCAGTTGGTGCAGTAATAGCCCCGTGGATGACAAGACCAACCAGGATGAAAAAGCCAGCAATAAATAGTCCGGTAGCAATGGGGCTTTCTCCTATCCGCTGGCGCTCATAAATACGAGGGGTAAGGACATCTAACACCCTAATCCCAAGCCATGCCAGAAGAGTGCAGATGAGGGCAATCCATATGGTTTTAGCCATCCATATTAGAACAATTAGCCAGAAGGGAGCGACTAAACCTAGCTGATACATAAAATGTCCTCCTTTAAGGTAGCTTGAAGGGGCAAAGCCCACTCAAGGCATATTCTCCTCCGTCTCCTTCGCCGGGGTAAAGTCAAAATATAAAGGATGTTTATGGGGGGTATCGCCCCTGTTTATTATTTCCTCCCCCTTTATCTTAATAGCAATGGTGTAATATAGGTTTCAATGATAGCCGCAGGCACGAGTAAAGCGAGTGCCACCATAAGATACCTCAAATTCTGTTTCAGACTGGGCAGTAGTAGATTTCTCCTTTCCTTCTTGAACAGGGCTAGTACTGCCATTGCCCCAAAGCTAAGAGCCGCCGCCTGAGCCAGGATTAAGGCCGGGAGTTCAAAAATGCCATGAGGAAGCAAACCGGCTAATAAGAAGCTAAGGGATTCCTCCTTGATAACCAGGGTTGATACAAAGGCTATCATCCAGCCATTGGTAATTAAGGCTAGAATAGGTACCAGGCAAAAAATTGGACTGAGGACAAAGCTTATTAGCACAGCTAATGTATTATTAAGAAAGATGAATAGAGCAATAAGGGGCTTTGGTAGAGCTAAAATGCTGGCAAATTGCTCTTCAAAGGCAGTAATATATTCAGCAGGAAGGCTATTGCTAGCCGGGGTAGCCAAACCGAATGCCACACCAGTGCCAAACAAGAAAACAGCGATAAAAATCCACCTTTTATAGCTCATATAAATAGCATCTTATTTAGTAACCATATTTATCATAAGAAACGATTTGGGAAAGTTCTTTTCTTGGTCTGACTTCAGGCTCCTGGTCAGGGTAACCCAGGGGAGTCATCAAAACCACACAAAAACCCTGTGGTACCTCCAGAATACTTGCTGCCCTTTTAGCATCAAAACTTCCAATATACACTGTGCCTAGCCCCAGCGAATGGGCAGCCAATGCCAGGTTTTGCATAGCTAACGCCACATCAAACATATACCAATAATCGCCCTTATCTGTAACTGGTTTCCCTTCAAGATAGCCCGATTTTCCTAGCTCGGCACAGGCTACAATTACTACCGGTGCATTTCTAACGGCGTCAGTGCTCCGGTTACCAACCCTGAGTGCATTACTCAGTTCAGCCTTTATATTGCTATCACGCACCACGATAAATCTCCAGCACTGGCTATTGGCCCAAGACGGTGCCCAACGGGCAGCTTCTAGAACAAGCTCTACGGTCTTATCATCTACCGGGGTAGCCTTATACCTACGTATACTCCTTCTAGTTCTAATCGCCTCCAAGACTTCCATCCTTATCCTCCAAACACCACCTTTATTCCTCTTCCCAGGCATCCTTACTGATAAGGGAGACAAAGCGACAGCTGCCTAAATTCTGGACTATATTCTTCTTTCTACGCCTGGTGATTTTATATAACTCCTGCACATAGCGGGAGCCTATGGGAATTACCATTCGTCCCCCAATTGCCAACTGAGCCAGAAGGTCAGCCGGGACCCTGGGGGCACCGGCGGTAACCATTATGGTATCATAGGGGGCTTCACTCTGCCAACCCAATGTCTCCTCAGCCAGATGCACCTCAATATTGGTATAGCCCAAGCTATCCAATACACTCTTAGCTCTCTCAGCCAGAGCCGGCAAACGCTCTATGGTAATCACTAACCGGGCTAATTCAGCCAGGATTGCTGCCTGATATCCACTACCAGTACCTACTTCCAGCACCTTTTCACTGCCAGTAAGTTCTAATGCCTCAGTCATAAGGGCGATAATAAAAGGTTGCGAAATTGTCTGGTCTAAACCGATAGGCAGAGGACTATCTTCATAGGCTAAGTGCTGACTCTCTGGTGGCACAAAACGTTCCCGTGGGACACGGGACATAGTCGCTAATACTCGCTTGTCTCTAATTTCAGTGCTAAGGTGCTCAATTAACCTGGCTCTTGCCGCTTCAAAGTCCATAATAAGCGCTCACCGTCAGGCCAAGGTTAGGCTAAAACCAAAGCTAGTATCACCAGAATAGCCAGCATTACCCCTGCCAGAATACCAATTGTCCGCAGCTCGGTAACTATGTAGGGGTAGCGAACTGCGGTCTGGGTAGGCATCGGGGTTGGCACACTTACTGAAGGAGCAGATACTTCAGGACGAGGAACTGGCTTATAACTTTGAGTAACAGCTTGTTGCTGGGCAACTGTGACCAAACGGCTCCGCCTGCCTTTCCCCCTTTTGCTTCGAGGTGGATGTCCCCGCTGTGATTTACCCGGCATTTACAACCTCCTAAGGCTTTTTATCAACCTCACCCCCTGTACCCCCCTCTCCTTTACATACTACTTAGCCCTGGGGTGGGATTTCTCATAGCTACGCCGAATATGCTCAGTAGTGAGGTGAGTATAGACTTGCGTGGTAGAGATATTGGCGTGACCTAATAATTCCTGAACCGACCTCAGGTCAGCGCCACCACTCAGCATATGAGTGGCAAAGCTGTGTCTCAGGGTATGAGGGGTAACCTTAGTATCCAGCTCGGCTGATTTAGCATAACCTTTTAATATTTGCCAGAAGCCTTGCCTGGTCAGTCTCTCACCACGGCGATTGAGGAATAGAGCCCGCTCAGCATCATTATGTGCCAGGTGAGGGCGAGCTTCCTGTAAGTATTCTTTCACGGTTAAGGCGGCTCGAGGAGCAATAGGGATAACTCGCTCTTTATGCCCCTTACCAAAGCAGCGCACAGAACCACCTTCCGTATCTACATTGCCCAGATTCAAAGACACCAACTCACTCACCCTCATGCCACTGGCATACAACAACTCTAGCATCGCCTTATCCCTTTTTGCTTCTGGAGTAGATAGCTTAGCTGGTTGCTCCAGCAAAAGCATGGCTTGGCTATATGAAATGGGCCTAGGTAATGACTTGCCTACCTTAGGTGAACTTATATTCTGGGTTGGGTTGTCCCTGATGTTGCCCTCAGCCACCATAAAGCTAAAGAAAGACTTGGCAGCAGCCACTTTGCGGGCCACCGTGGTAGCAGCATAGCCCCTCTCTTTAAGATTAAGCAGGTGGCTTAGCATCCCTTGGCGACTAAAACCAGCCCATGATGGAATGGAGCCGCACCTGACAGCCTCTTCGTCAACAAAGTTAGCTAATTGATATAAGTCATTATGATAAGCAGCTAGCGTGTTTTCAGAGAAGCCTTTTTCCACAGCCAGATAATTTAGAAAACTATTAATATCCTCCTTCACCACACCTCCTCACTACTAGATAATTTACAGTTTATTTTAACATAACTAGAAAGAAAATTCAGCCCC
>CAZQRE010000013.1:0-5816 GCA_964595695.1 uncultured Dehalococcoidales bacterium | reverse complement strand
ACCCCTTTGCCCCATTTCATAGGCTATGCTAAAATAAATTAGGGAAGTTTAGAGGGACGAAGTCCCTCTAAACAAACATTCCCCCTCCCTTCTAAAGGGAGGGGGATACAGGGGGTAGGTTACCTAATAAAAACTTAAGGGGATAGGATTGACAAATAATCTTATAACCGAGCAATTGAGGCAAATACCAACCAACCCCGGTGTCTACCTGATGAGAGATGCTGAAGGAAATATCCTGTATGTGGGTAAGGCAGCTAACCTCCACCAGCGGGTGAGGTCATATTTTGGCACCAGGCAAGAGCTATCGCCAAAACTACAACGGTTGGTATCACGAGTTAACGACCTTGACTTCTTTGTTACCACCTCAGAACAGGAGGCGCTTATCCTTGAGTTGAACCTGATTAAGAGGTACCGTCCTCGCTACAATGTCCGGCTTAAAGACGATAAAACCTTCCCTTACCTTAAGATAGACCTCAATGAGGATTGGCCCAGGGTGCATATTACCCGGCGCCTGGAAGAGAACGGGGGGCGCTACTTTGGGCCCTTTGCCAGCGCCAAGTCAGTGCGCCAAACCCTGAAGCTGATAAAAGGAATCTTCCCATTTCGCTCTTGCTCCAAAACTATCACCGGCAGTGACTTGCGACCTTGCCTTGACTATCATATCCGGCATTGTCTCGGACCCTGTATCGGCTCAGTGAGCCGGCAGGAATACGCCGAGGTAATAAAGCAGACGATTCTTTTTCTTGAAGGGAAGCAGGAAATAGTAGTCCAGGAGCTTGAGAGCAAGATGGAGAAAGCTGCCGAAGCTTTAGATTTTGAGAAGGCTGCCCTGCTTAGAGACCAAATCCAGGCGGTAAACAAGGTCATTGAAGGGCAAAGAATCGCTACCACGGTAAAAGGTGAGCAGGATGTTATTGCCTTTGCCGGTGATAAAGACCAAGCCTATGTCCAGGTCTTCTTTATTCGCAGTGGTAAGCTAATTGGTCGAGAAAGTTTTGTATTGCAGGGTACCCGCTCTGAAGAGCCATATCAAATTATGACCAGCTTTGTTAAGCAGTTTTATGATTCTAGCCCTTATATACCCCCATTATTACTACTCCAGCACCCGCTAGAAGATACAACAGTCATTGAGAACTGGCTTCAAAGCAAAAAGGGAGCTAAGGTTCATATTCAGGTGCCCTACCGGGGCAATAAAAAGCAACTGGTGAAGATTGTCGCCGAAAACGCTGAGCAAGGCTTACAGCAACTTAAGATTAAGCAGCTAGCGGCGCCTACAGCACTGGCGGCGGCTCTAGCCGAAATAAAAAGAGAGCTCCACCTGCCCTGCCTCCCTTGGCGAATAGAGGGCTATGACATCTCTAATATACAGGGAATGGCGGCGGTAGGTAGTATGGTAGTCTTTGACAAGGGGAAGCCAAAGCCGTCTCATTATAGACGCTTCAGAATTAAAACAGTGCCTGGCGCCGATGACTATGCCATGCTCCAGGAGGTGCTCAAGCGGCGATTTAAGCGGAGCAGCATCAAAAGCAATGATGCCTCTGCCACGGATACCTGGGCAATCTTGCCCGACCTTGTCCTTATTGATGGCGGCAAGGGACAGCTTAATACTGCCCTGTCAGCAATGCGTGAAATGGGAGCTGGTTCTATTCCTGTCGCCAGCCTGGCCAAGGAAAATGAGGAGATTTTTATTCCACAGGAGAAAGAGCCGGTTATTCTACCCGGCAACTCTTCAGCTCTTCAGCTACTACAGCGTCTCAGGGATGAGGCACATCGCTTTGCCCTGGGTTATCACCAAAAAATACATAAGAAGCAAGCCTTTGCCTCAGTTCTTGATACTATCCCTGGTATCGGACCCAAGCGCAAACGGGCTCTACTCATACAGTTTGGCTCAGTTCAAGCTATCAGGGAGGCTCCCATAGACGAGTTAGCCACCGCCAGAGGCATGAGCCAGAGCCTAGCCCAAAAAATAAAGGAGTATTTGTGAGATTGTTTATCAACCCTTCAATCTACTCCTGATAAATGACCTCACCAATGAGAAGAGAT
Source organism: uncultured Dehalococcoidales bacterium (assembly GCA_964595695.1). Lineage (GTDB taxonomy): Bacteria > Chloroflexota > Dehalococcoidia > Dehalococcoidales > DAOVUZ01 > DAOVUZ01. The sequence goes on along the minus strand of CAZQRE010000013.1, from coordinate 3,773 downwards.
GCCAGCTAATTTACCACCCCAATACCTTGAGGCGGAAAAGAACTACCGGTTGGCTAAAAACCCCCAGGAAAAGATAACCGCCCTGGAGGAAATGCTGGCTATTATGCCCAAGCATAAAGGAACTGACCATCTCCGGGCTGAACTGAGGAGAAGGATTTCCAAGCTAACCCAGGCATCTGGGAAAAGGTCGGCTACTCAGAGAGCGTCTATGTTCAGCATTGAAAAAGAGGGAGCCGCCCAGGTAGTAGTAATCGGTTTGCCCAATGCCGGCAAATCTCAACTTGTTTCCAGTATTACTAATGCCTCCCCAACTGTAGCCGAATACCCCTTTACTACCCACACTGCCACCCCGGGAATGATGGAATTTGAGAACATACAAATACAGTTAATTGATACCCCACCCCTGATGCCCCACTCTATTGAGCTCTGGTTGCCGCCTATGCTGAGACGGGCCGATGCCCTGTTAGTTATAGTGGACTTAAGTGATGCTCCGCTAGCCCAGATGGAAGCCATCATCACCCAGCTGGAAAATATGAGAATAGGACTTGGGGAGAAGAAGGCGCTAATTGTCGGCAACAAGCTAGACCTGGACAGTGCCAGCCAAAACTATATAGCTTTAAAGACTAAATATAAAGAGCAATTGCCAGTTATTGCTATCTCAGCTAAAGAAGGAACTGGCTTAGAAGACTTGAAGCATGAAACCTATCAAATGCTTGATATTATTCGGGTATACACCAAGACACCGGGTCAAAAGCCAGACTTTAGTGACCCAATAATCCTCAGCAAAGGAAGCACAGTAGAGGATGCAGCAGCATCAGTCCACAAGGATTTCCTACAGAAGCTGGAATATGCCCGTCTGTGGGGGTCAGGCAAGCACGACGGACTAATGGTAAAACGAGACCACATCCTCCAGGACGGCGATGTTATAGAGTTACATGTTTGAAATACTGAACAGCCCGTCATAAAGTGTAATTCTTTTTGTCTCAGGATGAGCGAATACGTAGGGCAGGCAAGTATTCTTATGAATGGAAATTATGGGTGGCTATCGTGTTGAGTAATAGGTATCAATACTGCCTATATCCAGCCACAGTTCGGCAAAAACATAGGCATGCACCTCATCTACATTGGTCAAGTACGCTATGAAGCTACCCAAATTGTCGGCTTTGCCTTTCCGTACGAACTCTGAAAGCAGAGGAAACACCCGTACTGGCAAAAGATAACAAGCAGTTGCAGCAAGAGTAGACTTGGGCTCAACTGGTTTTTCATCAAATCTTACGATCTTGTGTCCATCTAGCTGAACCACGCCAAATTGGCAGGCTTCGGATTTGCCACCGATGTCACATACGGCTACCAAGGTATTCTTCCTGTTATAACCGCTAATAAACTCGGTCAGGTCAAACTCAAAGTAGTTATCGCCTGCTAGGACCAGAAGGTCATCCGTTATGTGTGCTGTAGTAACCCAATAGTGCAATGAGCCCACAGCTCCAAAGCTCTGCTCCTCGCTAAATACCGGCTCGACACACACAGTTATCTCCCTATCCAAAGTCTTCTGCCATCTTCGGAAATGAGCTTCGAACTTCTTATTCGTGGTCACCAAAATATCTAGTTGCTTCGGAATCTTATCAACCATATGACTTATTATCGGTTTCCCCTTGTATTCCAGTAGACACTTGGGTTTATGGATAGTCAACGGATAGAGCCTCGTTCCAAAACCACTGGCCAAGATTATGCTTTTCATTTTATACACCAATGAGCTTAGCTAACTATATTGTTATCTTACGGAAGAATTACTATTTATTGTTTTTAGCGGACTGGATTTTGTCCAGAAGAAACCACGTTCATATTTGTGAAAATTAACCCCAAGCATGGATTCAACCCTGCTTACGGCATAGCACAAGACCCACATGAGTCCATAGAGGGGATGACGAAGAAAGGTAGACAAGATGGTTTGCCATAGACCAGGAACGCCCATATCCCTGTCTATCAGGTCTTTGCCAAAGTATTGACGCGATTCCTTAGTATAGAAGAAGTACCTGCTCCACTGGTGACTGAAATCTGCTACCGACTCAGGCGGCCCATAATAGAAGATGGCGTCGTCCGCCCATACAAACTTACGACCCTGTTGAATGCAGGTATAGAAGATAAATTGATCATCGGCGAGAGAAAGAGGCAACGTAAGATTTCGGTAAAAGTCTCTTGATAGAGCCATTACCCGCCCATCTATACTCCACCAGGACATGGCTTTTCGCCTTCTGATCTTGTCTACCAAGATCCAGTCAAAATAGGCCGCGAGCTTCGCTGCATGGAGAGTAAAGCCGGGGTAGACACGGACGAGGCCACCCTGAACCAGCGCAGTTTTACCATCACGGAAGTGATGTAGCAGCTTCGCTATGCTATGTTCACTCGCTAACCGCACATCAGCATCAATGAAGATAACAACATCCGCGTTGATGACCTTGAAAGCTAGGTTTATTGAGTCCTGCTTCCCTTTCCTCTCCTTTTTCCTGACCAGCTTTATTCTCGGGTCTCTGTTGGTAACTCGTTGCACAACGTCATCCGTCTGATCCGTCGACGCATCCGAAATCACGTAGATATTTTGGATTTGAAACCAGTCATGCTGCCTTGCCCTCATCACATCATGCAGCAAGCCTTCAATACAGCTTCCCTCATTGAGCACCGGAATGACAATATCAACGGTTATCCTGGCCTGCAGTAGCTGTCTCCGGCTCGTAGCCGACGGGAGAGTTTCTGTGGCCTCTGATTTATCCCCATGTGCCATGTGTGCCTCCTTCCCGCTATCTTGGTTTGCTGGTACTGCGATGCTTGCAATGCCCGCATGCCCCTGCCTTTCACTTACCACCTTCGAATGGACGCCAGTTCTTAGCAATACAGTACCATGAGGATGCCTGAGGTCGTGAAATCGCATGAGGGGTTATCCTGCTTCCCTAATAACCTTCACAAAGTTAGAAGTGGCTAGCCTCAATCCAAAGGACAAATGGGCTCGGGGCGTGCTTTACCCTATCGCTTTCTCTCGCACATCGTTTATTGCTTGAAGTACTTCTTTTTTCCCACCTTTCCGTTGAAAGCACAGACAAACGTTAATCGATGCAAATCGCTATCATTAAAAACACGGTGGAATGTATTTGGGGAAATTCGCAATAAATCACCGCTCTTCACATTTACAATTCTCCTGCCCAGCTTTACCCGGCCACAGCCTTGGGCAAAATAGTAAGCTTCCTCATAATCGTGTTTATGACCCCTGGTGCATTTATTAGGGTTGAGGCATGTCACTGATAGAACAAACCCTTCCATCTCTAGGTCGTAGATTTCATATCGGTCATCTTTAACGCGTAGGTTCACCATCACAGAAAAAGCCGCCTAGGATACAGTAATATTCTCAAACATGGCAGACACAAAACTTCCCACAGCTCGCTCCCTCCCCCCAACTGCGCCGCTATTATAACATATTGTTCGTTACTTCCCAAGGGTTCTGTACTTAACCCATGGGCAAAACATTTCATATCTACTGCTAAGCCATGACTAAGTTATTTGAAGGCACTGCCAGGACAGGAAGGTACTTAGTAGTTTGTGCGTGCAGGTAACAATTAGCCAAAATGTGCAATCAAATAAGTTGAACTAACTCTGCTGTGTTCTGATGCCCTACCCCCTGTAATTAGTTATAACAAAAACTTATTAATAGCCGTGGCTACCCCACTGTGGTCGACATCAAGGGTAATATAGTCGGCTACAGCTTTGACCTCATCGGGGGCATT
>CAZQRE010000012.1:0-14636 GCA_964595695.1 uncultured Dehalococcoidales bacterium | reverse complement strand
TACAGGAAGATGGTTAGGATGGGCGAATGATAGCGTCGCTCATTCGGCAGACCCTTACCATCTGTTGAACATCGTGCACCCGCACCATATCAGCACCATTGGCGATGCCAATAGCGACAGCGGCAGCGGTACCCTCCACACGTTCATCAACCGGGAGGTCCAGCACCATCTTGATGAAGGACTTACGAGAAGGACCAATCAGAATAGGCCTTCCTAATTCTTTCAGTTCTCCCAAGCGACGAATGATTTCTATGTCCTGTTGCCAGGTTTTGCCAAAACCGATACCGGGGTCCAGGATAACATTCTCCCGGGGTACGTTCAATGTCAATGCCAGCTCCAGGCTTTTCCGAAGAGATGAAGTCACCTCAGCCATAAGCTCCTCATAGTAGGCTGTATCACGCTTAATCCCAGCATCATAACCTCCCTTATCCCGCTGGTTACTCATCAAAATTATAGGAACGCCCCATTCAGCAGCCAGTTCAGCCAGCCGCTGGTCCCGTTTCAAACCCCACTGGTCATTTATCATTGTTACGCCAGCCTCGAGTGCTCGGCGTGCCACCTCTGACTTATAAGTATCGATGCTCAGGGGAATAGGCACCTCGGAAACCAGCCGCGCTATTACTGGAACTACCCGCTTGATTTCGTCGCCAATTGAGACTGGGGCTGAGCCAGGGCGAGTGGATTCACCACCGATGTCCAGAATATCAGCGCCTTGACTGACAAAGCGGTGTGCCTGTGCCACCGCGGCTTCAAGGTCTGTAATTCCGTCGCCGGAGAAGGAGTCTGGGGATAGGTTGATTATCCCCATAACATAGGTTCGTTCTCCCCAGCGGAACTCTGCATTTCCACACCTGGTAATACCCAGCCGGTTCATAGCTAGTACCTTGTGAAACCCCCTTCACCCTTTTTGGAGGAGTAACTATCCATATTCTACCACATTGCACGAAGCCACAATTTGTGTGGGCTAGGCAACTCTCTCCCATAGATGCTTCCTGCCACGACTCCTGTAGAAGTCGGTATATTTTCATAGCTCTAGTGTTATAATGACAATATCCCTGATTGTGTGTTGATTTTGCAGGACATATATGACACAAGAACATAGCACTGATTCGCGACGGGACTTTCTCGGTAAGTGGGAAGCTCATTTTGACCGCATGCAGAAAAGTGATAGCCTGGGTAAGGGCGAAAAAGAAGAGATTCTCAGTGGGCTAAAGAAGCTGAGAGAAGTTTTTGATGATGCTTGGCTCTGGGAAAACGCGGGGATGGGATTCATACATCCGCTAACGAGCAAATCCTGGCTGAGATGGAGGGGGCACTGGTATAGCCACGCCCTTTAATACTCGCTAGAGATGAAGTCCTTAATCTGGGCATAGGTGAATACTGGTCCATCACGGCATACATAGAGATTACCAATGTTGCATCGCCCACATTTGCCGATACCACACTTCATCCTCTTTTCCAGGGTGGTTATCATTTGTTCCGGGGTGAAGCCTAATTTTTCCAGAACAGGGAAGGTAAATCTAATCATAACTGGTGGTCCGCAAACAATAGCTACCGCATTGCCTGGGGAAGGAGCCACCTGCTCCAGCACTTGAGGCACAAAGCCCTCTCTTCCTGTCCAGCTCTCGTCACCTTTATCAACGGTGGTTACCATACTTACCGTCTTGTCTTTCTCCCACGCATCCAGGTCATACTTAAAACAAAGGTCAACCGGGCTACGAGCACCATAGATAATATCTATATTTTTATATTTACCCCGGTTATCTATAACATTCCAGATTAGAGACCTTAGTGGGGCTAAGCCAATGCCGCCGCCAATGAAAACAAGGTTCTTACCCTTTAGAAAGTCAAGGGGAAAGCTATTGCCGTAGGGTCCTCTAAAACCTATTTCAGCGCCAACACCGAGTCTATGCAGGGCATTAGTTAACCGTCCTACCTGTTGTGCAGTGAATTCTAGGTGGTCGCGCCTGGTCGGACTGGACGAAACGCAGAAGGGGGCTTCACCGATACCAAGAATAGAATATTCGCCGAATTGTCCTGAATCAAAGGTAAACTCTTCCCGCAGTTTCTCGTCCTTAAAGTTGAAATGGAAGGTTTTGACACCGGGTGTTTCATCAATTATTTTCTCTATTATGGCTATGTGCGGCAGGTACACATTGCTCTGGGCAAGAAATCTTCTTCGGTCACTAATATCAGTAATTGCCATTTTCCCTTTCTCCAGTCAGAATATCTATCGTTAGTACTTAACTAAGACCGCACTTTGGCTGGTATCCTCTCTAATGCTTGGGTAATATCCCAGTTCACCGGGCAGCGGCGAATACATCTTCCGCAGCCAGTACAGGCAATAACATCGAAGAGCGTTGGATAAAACTCATATTTGTGGCATACCTTGTTCCTGACCCGGCGCCACTTCTCTATCCTTGGGTTTTCCATCGGCATCTTGGTATAGACGGAAAAGCTACAGCTATCCCAGTTCCTAAATCTTGTTCCTCGGTCCTTAATCAGTTCATCGTTAATATCAAAGCAATAGCAAGTGGGGCAAAGGAAGGTACAGATACCACAACTTACGCACTTGGCGGCTATTTCCTGCCAGAGGTCCTGGTCTTCAAAAGATGACAGCAGTTTCTGGTCAATATCTTTAGTCTCCAGCTGTCTGGTTACCTTACTGTGAGCGGCGTCTTTGGCGTCCTTAGCCCTGGTTTCATCAGCTTCAGTTGCCTCTTTTAACTCACTACTTATATTAACTAACTCTCTACCTTTGTCGCTAACACCTTCAACCAGGAACTCATCACCAATATCAATCAGCATTAGGTCAACATCAGCCGAATTTGTTGGGCTACTCCCCACGGAAGTACAGAAGCAACTATCGTAGGGTCTAGTGCACCCTAGCCCAACTAACACCGTATTCTTCCTTTTGGAAAGGTAGTAAGGGTCTTCATAGGCATCCATAAAGGTCTTGTCCAGAATAGTCATGGCCTTAGCATCACAAGGGCGAATACCAAAAATTAACTGCTTTTGTCCGTCGGACGATGGTAGTTCTATATGATAACTCTGCTTATCTTTCTGGAAGCTGAACATCTCCTCCATCGGGGGAAGGAAAATAGCTTTAGGGGGAACGACAGTATTTCTATGCCAATCCAGAAAGCTAGTATCTTTACCATCCCACCTGGCTATCGTGGCGATGCCGCTTTCTCGTGACGGAACAAATACCGTAAACTCTCTACTCCAATCACCCAGGAGCTTAGCTATATTTTTCTTATTTATCTTCTTGTTAGCCATTCTCTATCTCTTCTATTTAATAAATTCCTCTGGGTCATCAGCCTCATAATGGGTCATTAGCGGTGCTGTCTCTTTGTTCATTCCTGCTTTAAAATGGTAAAGGTCGTCCACTATGTCATACATCTCTCTAGTCAGGCTTCTTAGCGGGATATCCACCGGGCAGGCGCGTTCACACTCACCACAATCAGTACACCTTCCGGCGACATGAATATTTCTGATTACTTGAAATATAAGGTTATCCTGCCAGCGAGGGATGGGAGCTATCCACTGTGGTTCGGACTCTTCCACAAAGCACCGCTCACAAAAACAGACCGGGCAGACACTGCGACAAGCATAGCATTTGATACAGCGATTAAACTCTTTTCCCCAGAAATCCCACCTCTGTTCCTGAGTCATCCCTTCTAGTGTTTCTATCTCTTTTCTGCTAGCTGGCTTATCGGCAACCAAGGGGCTAGCTTCATCAAGAAGAATATCATATTCCTGGGGGGTAGGAAACTCGCAACCAAGACAATTATCAAAGAGGACTTCACCGGCTGAGAATTCCTTTTTCTCACCACCAACCGTGATGACTATTTTATCACCATCGCGGGTAATATCATCCAACTCATCCCTATCCTTACCCACTAGCTCCTCTATCTTACTCAGGTCAATAATCCCTGAGCAGGGAACGCCAAGAATGACTACATCCTCTCTTTTTACCTGATTATCCTGTATCAGGCTGACGATGGAACGGCTGTCACACCCTTTAGCAACAATGCCCACCCTACCGTTGAGTTCAGTTAGATATACACTGAGATTGTTCACTATAAATGGGTTGATTACCAGGCGGTCAACACTATCTTTATCCTTGGTTATCAGCGGGGTAGTAGTAAATTTTAGGCTTCCCGGTTCAAAACCAATAATATAATCGACCTTGCCTTGTTCTAGTAGTGCCTTAGCCTCGTCTCTTAATCTTTGTTCTGTCTCTTTATCTTTCATCAGCAAACAATTTGTTAGGGCCGATTTCTTTCAACCCTTTTGTCACTTCAGTAACCACCTCGGCAAATTTTCCTCCCTCTGAAGCTGAGACCCAACTGGCTTGAATCCGTTGGGGATTAATACCCATATATTCCAGGAACTTCTTGGTTATGGCTATTCTCCTTCTAGCCCGGTAGTTCCCGGTTTGATAATGGCAATCACCGGGGTGACAGCCTGAAACCAGCACACCATCAAAGCCCAAGCGCAGAGCCTTAAGAATGAAAAGCGGGTCCACCCTTCCTGAACAGGGAACCTTTATTATCCTTATGTTGGCTGGATATTTCTTGCGGCTGGTCCCCGCCAAATCGGCACCAGCATAACTGCACCATCGGCACAGAAAACCGAGCAGTTTAGGTTCCCATTCTGATTCTGGCGTCACTTTAACCTCTATGAAATCTAGAAATATTGTGAGATGAAGATAATAGGTTAAATAGGGATTTTAATTCTAGCATACTGGGCGTTATTATCATACCACAACGTAGCACTATCGCCAATAAAAATATTACCCCTCTTTTTCTTCAGACACTTCTATTGGTAACCGGGTTTGGTCCCACGATTCGCTTCAAGTAATTGATCTCATATTCTTGTATTGACGAATAACAAAGTACTTACCATCCCTTTGGTAAAAGATATCAGGCTTGAAATTATGTTTCTCGCTAGGTCCCAAGCATATTTTCCTATGTGCTTCGATAGACTTGTTACCTCAAGTGAGAGGAATTATTGATCGAAAGACTATACATTGCCGGCATAATTTTATCTTCTTCTCCCAGCTTTCCTGCACCTTGCCCTGACAAAAGGTCCCATTGATAAACCAACAGAAGTTACCAGCTTTAAATTCCCAGGCAGCGCAATTTTCTCTCATGTCAAGCGGGCAGTTTCGTATCTCCCAACATGGCCTAGCGTTCTCATCTAAAGATTTCTTAATGGATAATAGAAAGAGCACATATCGTTCGGCATATGTAGGAACGGGTCTCCACTCCTGTTCAAAGCTCTGTATGGCTTTAGATGAAACACATAACAATCCCGCCAATTGTTTTTGAGTCTTGCCTAAATAGTGCCGAATCTGGGATAACTCTTTACCTTTTATTTATAGCCCCCTATGGTTTCCTTCTCTTATACTACCACAATGTGAAACAAGGCAAAAGATTTAATTAACCACGATATCCGCTGTTAGAATAAATGCAAAGGCCGAATCATAAACGGAAGTCGTAGCTTTTGTAGTCTCAATTAAAAAGTACACTTTGTTTATCTTAAATTACAGCGTCATCGCCAGATCAAGTACACGGGAAGAAGCTGATAAGGTGATGATGTAGATCCAGCTGACCAATTGTGAAAAACACCAATAATATTGTTGACATAGTACTACGTTGTGGTATAATTATAAAAATGTAGTACCTTCTTAAAAATATAATCCGAAATAAGAAGGTGGCAGCTAAGAGAGAACGCAGGACATTGCTTTACTGCACAGGTATGAATATAAGAGGAGGTTAGGAAGGATGCCGTTCTGGATGTGTTCAACATGCGGGACTTGCGTCGAGGCCACGGAGTCATCGGATGAATGCCCTCACTGTAAGGAGAAGTGTACCTTTAGAGATGTCACGTGCTATCGGCCAGACTGTGGAGGTGAAAAGAATCCAGATCCAGTACTTACTAGGGAGCTCATGCGGGATATAAAAGAGCACATAAATATAGATTACTCCAAACGAAATGTGTAGCAGTAACCACAGGTTAAATAACTTGACAAGCTTTGCAGTAATGCAGTTGACGACTATAGGCTGGGCGCATTAATTAAGCAGTTTTAGGTTCTAAAGTCCGGCAACTTTTTTTTCACGCTTATCTAAAAATGTGTAGAAAACGGAGTAATAGCGCCTCGACGTGATTAGATAGACAAATACTACATCAATGTTATGTATAAGTACAGGTTCTTTTTAAAGAGAAAGGTAGTTGGGTAGGATGAAAAAAGAGGGCAATTTGAGGAGCTTTGTTGAAGAGGTTGCCGCTACGCCTGGCGGTGGGGATATTTGGGCTTGCATCCAGTGCGGTATTTGTACTGGTTCGTGCCCCGCAGCTGGTGAAATGGAATACCCACCGCGAAAGATTATTGCGATGACTCGGGCCGGCATGCGAGACGAGGTTTTATCAAGTAGCTCGATGTGGCATTGCCTCTCCTGCTATATGTGCACGGTGCGCTGTCCCCGAAACATCAAGCCAACTGAGCTAGCTCACGCCTTAGAAAGCCTGGCAACTCAGCAGGGCTTTAATGTCAGGGAAACTCGCACCCCAGCTATGTATCAGAGCTTCGTCAGCTCCATTAAGGGTAATGGGCGAGTCCACGAATTTGGCATGATGGCTTGGTTTTATCTAAAGACCAACCCGCTAGCGGCAATGAAACTATTGCCACTGTTACTCAGCCTAATTCGTCACGGCCGACTACCGCTTAAGCCGCATCGGGTAAAAGGGAGAGAAGAACTAAAGCAAATCCTACGAAAATTTACCGAAGTCAGAGATGCTCAGTGAAATACTATTCATATTATCCTGGTTGCGCGACTAAGGCAACAGCAATAGGTCTAGGGCTTTCTACTCAGGCTATAGCTAAGCCTTTAGACATAGAGTTAATCGAGCTAGATAACTGGACCTGCTGTGGCTCAACCCCTTATGGTTCGCTGGACAAGCTGGAGTCGGTGCCGGTGACCGCTCGCAATTTAGCCCTGGCTGAGAAAACCGGGCTTGACTTGGTAACGCCATGCAGCTCTTGTTTCATAACCTTATACGGGGCGGACTTGCAGCTCAAACAGAATCCTCAACTAATGGAACAGGTAAATGAGGCGTTAGCTGTAGTCAATCTGGGGTATCACGGAGAGGTACGAGTAAGGCATTTAACAGAAGTCTTAGTCAATGATGTTACCCCTGAGGTTATTGCTACTAAGGTTCAGCATGGGCTTAATGGGCTTAAGGTAGCTCCTTATTATGGCTGCCAGCTGGTTCGCCCTGACTATGGCTTTGATAACCCGGAGTCCCCCCGCTCCCTTGACCGTTTGGTGGCGAGTCTGGGTGCTGAGGCTATTCCTTACCCACTAAAGAATCGCTGCTGTGGAGGTTCTCTGATTATCTCCGAAGAGCGCTTGGCTCTAGGACTAATTCGTAAGTTGCTGCACAACGCGGTAGAGAATGGGGCTCAATGTATCACTACCCCATGCCCCCTGTGCCAACTTAACCTTGACGCCTATCAGAGTCGAGTTAATAGTGAGTTCAAAACTAATTTTAACTTACCTGTTTTATTCGTTACGCAATTGATTGGTCTTGCCCTGGGGATTGATGCTAAATCTCTGGGACTGAATACGAATATAGTCTCTCCTAGTCCGGTGCTAAACCATATATTAATGCAGGGGGTTGTGAGTGGAACCTAGGATTGGGGTTTATATCTGTCACTGTGGAACGAATATTGCCGGCACGGTTGATGTAGAAGAGGTTACCCGATTTGCCCAGGGTCTGGATTCCGTGGTGGTGGGTCGTGCCTATAAGTTTATGTGCTCTGACCCAGGGCAGAATATGATTAAGGATGATATTAGGGACATGGGCCTTAATCGAATAGTGGTTGCTTCCTGCTCGCCAACAATGCATGAGCCTACATTTCGTCGTGTCTGCCAAGAAGCAGGAGTAAATCCTTATTTGTTTGAGATGGCAAATATCCGTGAGCACTGCTCCTGGGTAACCGAAGATAAGCAGGAGGCTACTGAAAAAGCCAAGGCGCTAGTGAGTGCCGCGGTAAGGCGTGTTTATTATCACCAGCCACTGGAGACAAGGGAGGTTCCAGTCAACCCCAATACCCTGGTGGTAGGAGCCGGTATTGCTGGCATCCAGGCAGCGCTAAAGGTTGCTGATTCTGGACATAAGGTATATTTGGTGGAAAGAGAACCCAGCATCGGTGGGCACATGTCGCAACTGGATAAAACCTTCCCTACCTTGGATTGCTCAGCCTGTATTCTTACTCCCAAGATGACCCAGGTAGGTCATCACCCCAATATAGAGCTAATGACCTACAGTGAGGTGGTTGAGGTTTCAGGCTATGTAGGTAACTTCAAGGTTAAAATCAGGAAGAAGGCAAGGTATATTGATATGGATAAGTGCACTGGTTGTGGGGATTGCTACAATAATTGCCCGGTGAGATATATACCTCAAGCAAAATGGAGAGAGGGAGATGGAGCCAAAGAAGATTGATGAAATTATAGGTGAATATCCGGCTCAGCAGGGGGTTCTAATTCAGTTGCTCTTAGATTTGCAAAGCGAATTCAATTGGATTTCTAAGGAAACCATACTGCGTATCAACGAAAGGCTCCAGATTCCAATAAGTCAAATATATCGCGTGGCTAGCTTCTATAAGGCCATGAGTTTGAAGCCGAAAGGAAGACACATAGTGAATGTTTGTTTGGGTACTGCCTGCCATGTACGAGGTGCTCCAAGGATTATGGATAAGGTAGAGGAGAGCTTAGAAATTAAAGCTGGTGAGACGACACAAGATATGAAGTTTACCTTGGAGAGGGTGAATTGCCTTGGCTGTTGCGCCATAGGACCGGTGGTAGTGGTTGATAGAGATTATTACGGCAAGTTGACTCCGGCAAAGGTTAAAGAGGTTTTGGGAAGCTATGATTAAGAGGGAATGATGGCACGAATAGACTCGCCTACTGAGTTAGACGAAATCAGGCAAGAAATATTAACCAGAGCCAAGGGGAAAAGGATTGTTTCAGTAACCAATGGCACAGATGGTCGAACTCGTGGCAGCCAGAATGTAGTCCAAGCCTTTGTCAAGGAGATAGAAAGGCAAGGCTTGAGAGAAAAGGTAGAGGTGAAGAGCACAGGGTGTCATGGCTTCTGTGAAAAAGAGCCCATCACCGTTATCCTCCCCGAGGAAATCTGCTACGTGGGGGTGAAGCCTGAGGATGTGCCAAGAATAGTCTCCGAGACTCTGGCTGAAGGAAAAGTTGTTGAGCATCTTCTTTACGAAGACCCTACTACTGGACAAAGGATCACAAAGGAACCTGAGATACCATTTTACAAATATCAAAACCGAACTGTCTTGGGAAGTAATAGATTCATAGATATGGAAAGCCTTGAAGATTACCTTGCTATCGGCGGCTATCGAGCCTTAGCTAAAGCGCTCTTTGATATGACACCGGAGCAAGTTCTGGATGAAGTAAAAAAGGCGAATTTGAGGGGTCGTGGTGGTGGTGGATTTCCTACCGGCAGGAAATGGGAGACGACAAAGAACGCTCCTGGAGAGCCCAAATATGTCATCGTCAATGCCGATGAGGGAGACCCTGGGGCTTATATGGACAGGAGTTTGCTTGAGGGCAACCCCCACAGCGTGCTGGAGGGTCTAATCATCGGTGCCTATGCCATTGGCTCGCATCAAGGCTTTGTCTATGTACGGCAAGAGTATCCTCTGGCTGTGGAAAACTTAAATATTGCCATTAAGCAGGCTGATGAATATGGCTTCCTCGGGCAAAACATCCTTGGCTCAGGATTTGATTTTATCGTCAATATTCACCGCGGGGCTGGGGCTTTTGTCTCCGGCGAGTCCAGCGCATTAATGACGGCAATAGAAGGTCTTGTGGGAGAGCCAAGACCAAAGTATATCCGCACTGCCGTAAGTGGAATATGGGAAAAACCAAGCAACCTGAATAATGTGGAGACCTGGGCTAATGTGCCGCTTATCATTAACAACGGTGCTGACTGGTATAATTCTATTGGCACCGAAGGAAGCAAGGGGACTAAGATTTTCTCTTTAGTGGGCAAGGTGAATAATACCGGCTTAGTGGAAGTGCCTATGGGCATGAGCCTGAGGGACATTATTTATAATATAGGCGGCGGAATTCCTGGAGACAAGAAATTTAAGGCGGTGCAAACAGGCGGACCCTCCGGAGGGGTTATTCCTGAGCAATACCTTGATACTCCGGTAGATTATGATGAATTGACCAGATTAGGCTCGATGATGGGCTCCGGTGGAATGATTGTTATGGACGAAGATACGTGTATAGTTGATGTGGCTCGCTATTTTGTTGATTTCCTTTGCGATGAATCATGCGGGAAATGCATTCCCTGTCGTGAGGGGTTAAAACACATGCGTGAGATATTAAACGATATTGTTGAGGGTAAGGGTGAGGAAGGGGATATTGAGCTTCTTGAAGGATTGTCCGGGGTGATGGCTAGGGCTTCTCTCTGTGCTCTGGGGACAACTGCCGCCAATCCAGTATTAACCACTCTTCGTTATTTCAGGGATGAATACCGAGCTCACGTTGAGGAGAAAAGGTGTCCTGCTCTTGTGTGCAAGGAATTAGTTTCATACTATATTGAGCCCACTAAGTGCCAGGCCTGTCTAATTTGCCTTAGGAACTGCCCTGCAGAGGCTATAAGTGGGGCTAGGAACCAAATCCATGTCATCGACCAGACTAAGTGTACTAAGTGTGACACCTGCTTTGACGTTTGCCCAGCACGCTTTGGTGCGGTGAAGAAAATCTCAGGTGAGCCTGTACCAGCACCACCCCCGGAGAAAGAGAAGGTTTTAGTAAGAGGAAATACATAGGAGATCAAAATGGGTGAAATCACTTTACAAATAGATGACAGAGAGGTTAAGGTTGAGGAAGGGACGACTATTTTGGAAGCGTCAAAAAGCGTAGGCATTGATATACCTACACTTTGTTATCACCCAGCTCTTTCTCCTGCCGGCGCTTGCCGTCTGTGCTCTGTGGAAATAATAAGTAGAGGCAGGAGCAGGATAGTCACTTCCTGTAACTATCCTGTGGAGGAGGGTTTGGTAGTAAATACCAAGTCTCCTGATGTTATTGAAGTGCGCCAAATGCTCAGTGAGTTAATGCTGGCTCGATGTCCAAATGTGAAGGTAATCCAAGATTTAGCTCGAGAGTATGGGGTTGAAAAACCAAGATTCAAATTGGAGGACGAAGAGTGCATCCTCTGCGGCTTATGTGCCCGAATTTGTGAGGAAAGGATAGGAGTAAGCGCAATTAATTTCGTTGGCCGAGGGGTTGACCGCAAAGTAGAGACCCCGTTTCAGGGGACGTTAGACATAAACTTAGATGTATGCCTAGCTTGTGGAGCCTGCGCTTTTGTTTGCCCCACGGGAGCAATTAAACTTGAGGATATTACCAAGAAAAAACCGGCACCAATACTCTCTGAATTTGATGTGGGCTTAAGGTCAAGGGCACCTGTTTACCTTCCTTTCCCTCAAGCAGTTCCTAATGTCCCGGTAATAGACAGGGAAAAATGCGTCCATTTTAACACAGATAAATGCAAAATCTGTGAGGAATTCTGTGAGCCAAAGGCTATCAACTTTGAGCAGGAAGACGAAATTATAGAGGTGGAGGTTGGTAACATAATAGTAGCTACCGGTTTTAATGTCTTTGACCCTACCCCTATTTATCAATACGGCTATAAGCGTCTGGACAATGTTATCACCAGCCTTGAGTTTGAGAGGATAGTTAATTCAGCGGGACCAACTAGCGGTGAAATTGTGCTTAAGGATGGCTCACATCCAAAGAGCGTAGCCATTATCCACTGCGTAGGCAGTAGAGATGATAAGTATCACGAGTATTGCTCTCGGGTTTGTTGTATGTATTCTATGAAGTTTGCCCATTTGATAAAAGAGCACCTTCCCGGGGTTGAGGTCTATGAATTCTATATTGACATTAGGAGCTTTGGCAAAGGCTATGAGGAATTCTACAATCGGGTTCTTAATGAAACGACAATTTTCATTCGGGGTCGCCCGGCAGAGGTGACCAATATAGCTGAAACGCCCGAGGAGGAAGGTAAGCTCGTTGTCCAGTTTGAAGATACCTTGGTTGGTAAGCAGCGTCGCCTGCCAGTAGATATGGTTATTCTAAGTGTTGCTCTGGAAGCACAACCAGATGCCGAGGCGGTGGCACGAATGTTCAATATTAGCCGCAGTGCCGATGGCTTTTTCCTGGAGAGGCATCCCAAGCTAGACCCGGTAGCTACTACAACTGACGGAACATTTGTGGCTGGTTGCTGCCAGGGTCCTAAGGATATACCCGATACTGTAGCTCAGGCTTTAGCGGCAGCGGCTGAGGTTCTGGCTATGATTAGCAAGGGCACGATTGAGATTGAGGCAGCCACCGCAGTGATTGATGAAAGAATCTGCTCCGGATGCCAGATTTGTAGTCTCCTTTGCCCCTATAGCGCCATCTCCTTTGACGAGGAGAAGGAGGTATGTCTGGTGAATGAAGCTTTGTGTAAGGGCTGTGGTATCTGCGTTAGCGGCTGTCCTAGTGATAGCATAACCCTTAATCACTTTACAAATGAACAAATTGTGGCGCAGATGGAGGGAATGCTAGTTTAGATTGATTTTTAACACTCGTTAGGATAAATTTGAGGCGAGCGTAAACACGCTGAATTTGGTTTTGAGTTTGAGGCAAAACGACAGCCTCAAACTAGAAAAGGGGTAAACCTGTGCCTTGAACAGTAATAGATAAGGCAATGTAGACTAAGAATTCAAAATAATAAGGAGTTAAAAATATGAAAGGTGTTCGTTATTTGGGAATAGCGGCGATGCTTGCGGGTGTAGTAGGCTTGGCCATGGGCATAGTGTTCATTGTGCAAAGTGTGTCTATAAAGGCGGTGATAGCTGGCGAGTTTGAGAGACAGAGAAATGTAACCTTTCAAAGAATTAATTAAAAGGAGGGAGACCTTGTGAAAATAGAGGAGCAGCTTATGATGGATAGCTGGTAGTTTTTAGGGCTACAGCTATTTTTTTGCTTTAATCGGGTCATTTGAGCGAAGTGAACAGGAGGTAAAGAAGCGTGTCTGAAGTAGCATTTAACTGGATGACTGTGGTTTATTTCTTCCTTGGTGGGTTAAGCGTAGGCTGCTACTTTTTTTCGGTAGCAGCAAACTACTGGCTGAAAGAGTTTAAGCCGTTAGCCAGAATTGGTGCAGTATTGGCACCGATCTCACTTGCTATCGGAATGTTTTTCCTTTGGATTCATCTTGGACAGCCGTTCAGAATGTGGCGGCTTTACTTAACATTTAATCCGCAGTCCCCAATCTCATGGGGCAGCTGGTTTCTGGTCATATTTTTTGTGTTGAGTGTAGTATACGCATGGTTTCTAATCAAGGGTGAAGAGGAGAAGGCAAAAAGGTATGCTTACATAGGGTTACCTTTTGCTTTGGCAGTGGGTACTTATACAGCGATAATTTTAGCTCTTGCTCCGGGAAGAGAACTCTGGAATACAGCACTCCTGCCATTTTTATTCTTAAACGGGGGATTAATTTCAGGGATTGCCCTGATAATGCTGGTGTCCATAGGTAAACAGGAAAGAGCAATTTTATCAAAACTCGGTAAATTTGTTGCCTGGCTTGTTTTGCTCGAATTAGGAATGATTTTCACCGAAATAATTGTTCTGCTTTTCGGTGGCACCGAAGCGGTTACATCAGCGAAGCTACTATTGATTGGTGACTACCGTTTTCTATTCTGGGTAGTGGAGATTGTTCTCGGGGCTTTAATACCCGTTTTTATTCTTCTTTTCCAAAATACTAAAATAACCACTAGAGCATATGTCAATGGTACTGCTTATGTTTTACTGCTGGTAGGAATCTTTATAATGCGATACATTCTGGTAATTGGCGGACAGACTATCAGTTAAAGGGGGTACGAATAACTATGGAAAAATCTTCTAACAAGGGAATTACCCGTAGAGACTTGCTTAAGGTAGGCGGTTTAGGGGTAGCCGCGGCAGTTATGCTTGAAGTTACTGGAGGACTGGTAACAGCCCAGAGTGCGATAGCCGGTAAGCGGTTGGCTATGGTAATCGACCTCCAGAGGTGCGTCGCCTGCGGGGCTTGCATTATTGCCTGCAAAAACGAAAACAATGTGCAGGGAGATGTTGTCTGGGCTAGCAAAATCAGCAGCACCATAGGCGAGTTTCCAAACGTCAGGTACGAATTTATTGTGACGCTTTGTAACCACTGTGAGAATGCTCCCTGTGTGAGAATATGTCCGACCGGAGCTATGCACAAGGGGGACGGCGACATAACAATGCATGACCCCGAGAAATGCATCGGTTGTAAGAATTGTATGGCACAATGTCCATACGATGTAATTCACTTCAACGGAGAAAAAACACACAAGTTCTGGAGGGATGATAAACCCTTGATAGAAGGTGTTACTCCGTCGGCTGTGGCAGTTACCCAAGAAGTCGGGGGGACAGTTATTCCATACTATAATCCGGATAGAGAACTTTTGCTCGCTGGAACAGGTCTAAGATACAAAGGTATTGTGGAGAAATGCACCCTCTGCTACCACAGAGTCA
>CAZQRE010000011.1:8043-14681 GCA_964595695.1 uncultured Dehalococcoidales bacterium | reverse complement strand
AGATGGAATGCCAATACTGCCACCAGGACATAGCAGACAAAGATTATCAAACCCATTTGGATATGTGCTTCAAGAGACCTAAGGAAGTTGATTGTACCCTGCTCACTGACCAAAGTGTTAGTTCTCAGTCTCCAGCATCGGAGCTAGAGAATGAAGTTATGGAAGTATTCTACCCCAGGCCAGACCCATACTTCCTAGTCTCAGAGAATGTAATTGAGGCGCTTAAGGTAACCGAGGCAATATCACGAAAGCACCCGGCAAACCTGCTGATAACTGGACGTCCGGGTGGTGGTAAAACTACCCTAGCCATTGAGTTTGCTGCCAAATTCAATAGACCGGCGGTGGTTATTGACTTCGGTGTCCTTCAGGAGCCACAGCAACTATTCCAAACGACCCGCCTAATTCAGGGCAGCGGTGATAGTATGCTAACCGATATCAGGGAGACAGGCTTTGTCAAGGGGCTGGAGACCAAGGATTGTATTGTGGTGATGGACGAGATTAACCGACCAGAGAATGAGCGTGTCCTGAATGTCTTAATGCCCCTGCTGGATGGTAGAAGAAGTGCCTGGATTGAGGATTTAAGGCGCAGGGTTTATGTTGCCGATAATGTTATCTTTGTCGCTACCCTCAATGAGGGCAATCTCTTTTGTGGTATAACATCAATAGACCTAGCGCTAAGAGACAGGTTTAGAGAGGTATTTCTTGATTACCTGCCAGCCGAGTCTGAGGCAAAGGTTTTAGAGGTAAAGACTGGTATCCCAAAGATTATAGCTAACTCTCTTGCCGAGTTTGCCTATGCGGTCAGAAACACACCCGCCATTTCCAAAAAAATATCTACCAGACAATTATTATACGCAGCTGAGGCTTACAGCGAAGGAACGTCCCTCTGGCAAGCTGTATCGACGGCAATCGGGAGCTCTAATGACTTGGGCTGGAGGCAACAAATCCTAGAAATCTTTTCCCTAAATATAAAGGATGAAACCGAATACGAGAAATGGATAAATAGACCTCGAGAGTTAAGGTATGTCAAATATTGACCAATCACTTTCAGACCTTTGGAGAGAAAACCGAAGCAGAGACCCAGGAACTGACCTTGCCAGCATCTTAGATGGCAGTCGTATAATGGCTCAGAGCCTAAATCCTGAGGTTGAAGTAACATTTACTGGTGTTGAGGTAGCTGATACAGATAGAAGGCAGATTTACCTATCACCAAGTATGTTGGGGAATAAATACCCGGTTCCCGGCGATATAGTTGATCGCCTTCTCGGTCTAACCGTGCACGAAGTAGGACATATCCTATTCTCTGAGAATAACAAAGAATATATTGACGGACTGGCAAAGAAGGCTGGCTATTCTCGTTATAGTTATGGTAGTGACTATTTGGACTTTCGGTCTTTGGCCAATGCATTTGAGGATATTTACATAGACCACCTTATGACTGCCTATCCAGGGTATAAGGATTATCTCCAAAAAGAGAGGGCTTGGGCTTTAGGTAAATTTAGTCCTGATAGTGTAACCAGGCCCTTACAAGCTAAATGCACCAGAGCCGATATACTTAATGCCCTCATATATCTAAGTCTTGCCGATGGTAAGATGCCTCAAAACATAAGCCAGGAGAACCTTGAGATTTTGAGCAAGGTAGCCACCTATGCCAACAAGATGTGCACCAAGGAGACGAGTAAGGATAGTGCTGTCCTTAATGCGTGGGGAATTCTCAAAGGATTGCCAGTAACACTTTCCGATGAGGAAAGGGGTTTTGGCAAAACGGAGTGCGAGGCTGGCACTGATGAGAAAGAGGGGGCGGAAGAAACGCAAGCCCAAGAAGAAGCTGGGGAAGCAGAAGCAGAGCCAGAAACGAACCTAGATTTAGTGTCAAGGCTCGATACGCTGGTTGATGATAAAACTGAATTACCAGATGATTTAGCTAAAGAGGTGAGTGAGGCGATAATAGAGAAAAGATATGACCTATCACAGCTTTTGTCCTATCTGGCTAAAGATAGCCATTGTACCGTTATTGCCTATACACCGCAGGAGGACGCAGAGAGAGCTGCCAAAGCCAGAACCAAGACAACCTCCACTGAAGAGAAGTTAAGACGGATACTACAGGATTATCGCCTGAAGAGAACAAAGGATTACAGAGGCTTATTGTCAGGTAGAATATCAGCTAGGAGGCTTCATAGGGTTGCCTATGGAGACAAAAGAGTGTTCCAAAGAAGAGACAAACCAGAGCTAGTAGATATGGCAGTTTGCCTCCTGATGGACTTATCAGGCTCGGTTAGCGTGTATAGAGACCTAATTGAGCAGATAACGGTAGCCATTTGCGATGCCTTTAAGAAAGAAAGAATGGAGTTTATCGCCTTAGGTTATTCTGGACGTCACAATATTGTCAGTATCCCACGCCTTTACGATAGAGAGGTGGGGAAAGTTAATCTAGGTTTAGAGAAAGAGTGGATGATGACACCAAGTTACGAGGGGTTGGCGGCAGCAATTGCCCAATTACTGAGGTTGGCTGGTAGGAAACAAAAGATACTATTCCACTTTACCGACGGCGAGCCAAATAACGGTGGAATGCAAGCTATAGCAGAGTTACTACAATGGGCTAGGATTAAAGGGATAATAGATATTCACGTATGCCTAACAAGCTCTAGCTTTACCCCAGAAAGGTTCAGGTGTCTATACGGCGAAGACACCTTATTTATAAATGAAATTAACCAATTGCCTGATGCTATAGATAAAAAGCTTAGGGAGAAGTTGAAGATATGATTACCTTAGAGGAAGCTATTCAGTGCCGGTCAAAGCCAGACATATCTAGCCGCTATCCAGTTCCTCAGCTACCATACTTACTGCCAGCGGTATTGCCCTGTCAACCTCAGGTGAACATTTTTCGCTAAAGGTAGTTACATCAACCACTTCAATAGCCAGAATGGTTATTTGCTGTGGTAAAGCTACTCCCAATTTCCTGCCCAGCTCAAGAGCAGTAGCCAGATTTATATCATGTGGCGAAGCGGAGTGACGAATGGCACCAAGATTTTCCGCACCCAATCTATATATCTTACCTGCCTCCCCACCCTCCGTCTTAATAGCATCGATAATGACGAGCTTATCATAGCCAGTAATTAAATCAAGCAAACTCAAACCAGAAGCACTACTTTCCACCAATGTTAGGTCAGGTTTATCAAGCCTGGCTCTAAGCTCTTGAACAACACGAAAGCCCACGCTATCATCGCTGAGAATCGGGTTTCCTAATCCTAAAACTAGAGTCTTCAACCCAACCTCCGATGAAAAACTGGGCCTTAAAAAAGAACTACTTAGGTAATATACTGGCTAAGCCGGTCTAGTTCCTTACCTTCCTTATCGTAGATAACAATCTCCAGTGGCATCTGCCCCGGTAGCGAGTGGGTGGCACAGGCTATGCATGGGTCATAAGCTCGATATGCCATCTCTATCATATTTAGTATCCCCTCATTTACTACCTTGCCTGCCTTAATCAGTCCCTGGGCTGCTTTCTTAATTGATATGCACATAGCCGCATTATTATTTCCGGTAGCTACGATAAGGTTGACCTTCTCCACCATCCCATTAGCATCAGTCTGATAATGATGAAACAGTGTCCCCCGTGGGGCTTCCACCACGCCTACCCCTTCAGTAGGAGTAGCCGTGGGCAGGGTGCGGACATTGGGGTCAGTAATCTCCTTATCCTGACACAGCTCCAGCAACCGTTCAGCAGCATATTGTAGCTCAATTAACCTTGCCCAATGATTAGCCAGGGTATGGTGGGCTGGCTTACCCCCCAGAGTTGAATACATCTTCTCATATTCGGCTTGAGCCAGCGGAGTAGCCATACCATCGGCGACATTAAGTCGAGCCAGCGGAGCTACCCGATATACCCCGCTGTCCATACCATCTACCAAACCCTTCCAGCCAATCTTCTTCAGGAAGGGGAACTTGAGATAGGTCCACGGCTCGGTATGCTCAGCAATAATATCCAGATAGTCAGCAGGTTTAAACTTGACCAGTTCCTTACCCTCAGGGTCGACTACCCGAATATCACCGTCATAAAAATTCACTTTATTATTGGCATCAACCATACCCATATAGTAGCTGGTCATATAATAAATATCGCCCAGAATAAGGTCTACATACTCTTTATTAGACAAGACCACATCACTAAATAGCTTCAGGGAGAACTTACCAAACTCCACCATAGTCTTAGCCTTGTCTTCAAAATCAGCCCGCTCTTCTTCAGTGATTGCCTTGCTTACCCCTCCAGGCAGACCACATACCGAGTGAGTAGCTTTACCGCCGATAACCTCCTGAATATACTGAGCATTAGCCCGGTTCCTGATTACTTCCAGTCCGATATCAACCCCAACCTTAGCAATCAGCCCCAGAATATTTCGCTGCGCTGGGTCAGAGGTAGGCCCGAGCACAAAATCAGGAGCCGCTAGAACGTAAAAGTGGGCAATATGAGAGTGGCACATATGAGCGCAATAGTATAGTTCTCTGACCTTCTTGGCAGCTGGAGGTGGGTCAACATGAAAGACGGCATCTACTGCCTTGGCAGATGCCATATGATGAGCCGAGGGACAGACACCACAGATTCTAGGTGTTATTCGAGGCAACTCTTCGACCGGTCTGCCCTCACAAAACTTCTCAAAACCTCTAAGCTCTGGCACCCGAAGATAGGCATTAGCCACATCACCGGCATCATCTAGAAATATGTCTATCCGTCCGTGTCCCTCCAATCTGGTAAAAGGGTCAATAACAATTCTCTTCATAAACCTCCTCCAGGACTACATTCTCTTTCTGTTAAGCATAGAACTGGACATAGCAAATCTATAGAAGGTGCCTGCCGGGTCAACTACCTCTTCCACCATCCGTTTAATCTCAGCTTCATCCTTAACATCATAGATTGAGGCAACAGCACTTAGCATCTTAGCCCCCTGGTCTATCACCCCGGGTGGTGGACCAAAGCAACCACGGCAGGGCATATTTACCTTTATGCACCTTTGACCGCAGCCACCTCTGGTGGCTGGACCCATGCATATTATCCCCTGCTCCAAGAGGCACTTTTCAGGCTCAGGGATAATCTCATGGGGACGGTAAATCTTGGTAATCTTCTTCTCTTCCTTCACTCGGTCACACTCATCGCATAGTGATTTATCCGAGGCAAATACCGTGCCCACAGGTGGCAGTTGACCACTGGCTAGAGCGTCTACTATCTTATTAATAATCTCTACCGGGGGTGGGCAACCAGGAACAAAATACTCTACATCCACTACCTGAGCCAGGGTTAATACTGTATCGTAAAACTCGGGTAGCTCTAAATCCCCTTCCTCAACCGTAGTTAAGGTTTGGGGGAAGGTATGATTAGAGTTATCATTACTGGGAGCCTCTATGTATGCCCGCTCAAAGACCTCAGCCCGATTAGTAAAATTGGCTAAGGCTGGTATGCCGCCAAAACAGGCACAGGCACCAAAAGCCACCATCGCCTTTGATTTAGCCCGTAATAGTTTAGCTATATGCTCCTGCTCCGAAGTCCTCACTGCGCCATTAAACAGGCAAATATCAATGCTCTTATCCTCCATTGCCTCAACATCACTATATTTAAAGTCCAGGGCAATAGGCCAGAATACAATATCGGCTATCGCAGCTATGTCCAGTATCCGCTCATTGGTATCCAAAATAGCCACATCACAGCCGCCGCAACTAGCCGACCAGTATATTGCCAACTTTAACTTTGCCATCGTCTTCTCCTCAAGATTATGTCAAGAATATATATTCGCCTACCCTACTCAAACAATCTAACTAGCCCTTTGAAAGGGACCGAGTTCCCTTACCTTGGCAGTTATATCATTAACAATTGATACAAAACTAGCTCCCTCGGAAGCAGAAACCCAGTCCAAACGCACCCGCTCATCCTCAATACCAAACTGCTCCAACATCTTCTTAAGTAGCGGTATACGTCGCGCTGTCTTATAGTTCCCCTCAGTATAATGGCAATCACCGGGGTGGCAGCCGAGCACCAATACCCCATCGGCACCTACCTTAAACGCCTTCAGGATTAAGGCTGGCTCGACTCTGCCGCTACACATAACCCTTATCGGTCTAACATTAGGAGCAGACTTCATTCTTGAAGTCCCCGCCAGGTCAGCACCACGATAGGAGCACCAGTTACACAAAAAGGCAACAATCTTTGGTTCAAAGTTCATACTAATACCCCCAAAACTTATCTTAGCCAGAAACCGCTTACTACGGTTGAAGCAAAAATAAAGGTAGCTGTCGCCTTAAAAGCTACTCAGCTACCAACAAATCTCTCCCCTTTTCATCCAGCAAATATTACCACAAACTTACTTGCTTGACAAGACCTACCAAAGAGAAATTAATGAACAACCTTTAATATTGCTTGCACTACCCCGGCTTACATGATAGAATAACCTGTCGCCAATTGGCTCAATTTATATATTAGATTTTACAGAGGTAAGATGACGCAAGAGTCAGAATGGGAACCGAGGTTACTCGGTTTTCTGTGCAAATGGTGTAGCTATGCCGGCGCTGATTTAGCCGGAACCAGCCGCAAGAAGTATCCAGCCAATATAAGAATTATCAAAGTCCCCTGTTCAGGCAGAGTAGACCCC
>CAZQRE010000011.1:0-8033 GCA_964595695.1 uncultured Dehalococcoidales bacterium | reverse complement strand
GATGTACGCTTAGACTTTCTGATGAACTTGTGAATATCGGTGCAAGATATTATATAAAAGCCGAGGCAATACTTGTATATAAGGTTAAGAATCTATCCGAAGATTATGAGGTAATAAGGGCTTTTGGTTACGCAAGAGAAGCTGAATCACAAAAGGGATTTGACCAGATGCAACTTACTGGTTCAACATCTTCTTACGCCCGGAAGTATGCGCTTAACGGATTATTCTTGATTGATGACACTAAAGATTCAGACTTTACTAATACACACGGCAAAGACGGACACCCGATGACTATGTCTTATAAAGAACCTAAAAAGAAAAGAGTAAAAGAATCTGCACACGCTGAAAAAGAAACAATTAAAAAAGAAGACTTAGAAAAGCTAATCTTTGACGAGGTTAACACAAAAACAGAGTTAAGCGAAATCGTTGCAAACCAGTTGTTTGCTGATGGAAAATAAAGAAATGGAACAAAGGCTACGGCATGAGGCTAAGACCTGGCTCAAGCAAGGCAAGGTTGACTATATTTTAGGCTTTGAACCGGGAAGCCTAAAATTTACCACCACTCCTTTGATAACCAAGGATAAGGATGATATTGACCGCTTGGTAATCAACTCGTTTCTAGTGAATAATCTCAGCGTATTCCTGACCGAGGTCAAAGGGCGGGTTGGTATTGTTGCCAAAGGATGCGACAGCCGCTCCATCGTAAGCCTGATACAGGACAACCAGGTAGTCAGAGAGGATATCGTAATTATGGGTATCCCCTGCCCGGGGATAATTGACCTAAAGAAGGCAGAGCTCTTGCTGGGCAGGGATAGGGACGAACTGGATGATATTACTAGGGATGGGGATAGAGTGGTGATAACGGTTGACGGGGAGGAAACAGAATTCCCCACCACGAAACTCCTTTTCGATAACTGCCTTAGCTGTGAGTTCCCTACCCCTCAGGAATACGATGTTCTTTTTGGTGAAGCCAGCCCCTTAGTTACTGATTTGGCGGCTAGTAGAGAAAAGATAGAAACACTGGAAGCAATGCCTCAGGAACAGAGGTGGGAGTTCTGGAAAGAGAAGTTCGACCGCTGCATTAGGTGCTATGCCTGCCGAAATGTCTGTCCGGCTTGTTTTTGTAAGCGGTGCTTTGTTGAAGAGTCCGAGCCACAGTGGATATTACCAGCGCCACGGTGGCAGGATAATCTTATGTTTCAAATAATCAGAAGTATTCATGTGGCAGGAAGATGCACCGATTGCGGTGAATGTGAGCGCGTTTGCCCGGTGAATATCCCACTAAGAAGCCTGACCAAAAAGATGTATGAGCTAGTCGATGAGCTGTTCCAGTTTAAGGCAGGCATGGATAAGGAGGCATCGCCACTAATGAGCCACTATGAACAGGAAGAGGCCGAAGGGTTAATTAGGTAGAAGAGGTATAGGGTGGCAAGTAGCAGCAAAATAAACAAAAGGGATATAGGGGGACTCCTCAAAGACTGGAGTCAGGAGTTTACTGTATTCGTCCCGCAGCCAGAAAATGGGGGGGCAATACTGGCTAGGTGGGATGGCACCGACACCAGTTTTATAAATCGGTATAGAAATACAGTAAAACCAGCCAAGGCTAACTTCTTCCCACCTATGGAGGAGATGTTCAGCTTCCAGAAAGACAACGAGGGCTATCATATAGAACCAGCAGCATCAGATGAACATAAGCAACTAATTTTTGGCATTCGCCCCTGCGATGCTAGGTCTTTAGCTATATTAGATATGACCTTTAAGGACTTATATGAAGACCCCTACTACCTTCCAAAAAGAAACAATACGGTGTTAATCGGGCTGGGGTGCCTCAGACCTTATGATAGCTGCTTCTGCACTTCCGTGGGTATCAACCCTGGTGAATCAACCGATGTTGACCTGATGCTTACTGATATTGGTGACGAGTTCTTAGTCGAGCCCGTTTCAGAAGCAGGGAAAGAGCTAATTGCCAGGGCTAGCCAGATGGGAGAGGCAACCGAAGCTGATGAAGCCAGAGCTAAGGAAGTAAAAGAGGCAGCCTACCGTAAGGTAACCAGAAGGATAGATACCGAGGGCGTTAAGGATAAACTACTTGCCTCCTTTGGCAATCAAGATTTCTGGGAGAGAATAGCGGCTAAGTGCATAAGCTGTGGCATTTGCACTTTGCTTTGTCCTACCTGTTACTGCTTTGATATTAACGATGAGCTGGTTAAGAAGCAGGGAGCAAGATTTAGAAGCTGGGATAGCTGCGCCTTCTCCATCTATACCAAGATGCCGATGGAAAACCCAAGGGTGGAGAAGTGGCGGCGGGTGAGGCAGAGGGTATGCCATAAATTTGAGTTCTACCCGATGAACTTTGGCGCTATCGCCTGTACCGGCTGTGGAAGGTGTATTCGTCTTTGCCCGGTGAACTGGGATATTACCCAGACATTAGATAAGCTACCAAGCTGACTCTGGAGAAGTGAAGATGACAGGTGTTACTGATATTAGACAGCGGAAAAGATTTCTGGCGCAGGGTAATGTATATCTGCCGCATATAGCAATAATAGAGAAAATAGTTGACGAAACCCCCACCGTCAGGACTTTCCATTTCAATTTTAAGGATGATGGGCTACGCGAGGAGTTCACCTTTGAATCGGGGCAATTCGGTGAGTACTCGGTCTTCGGCATTGGCGAGGCTCCATTCTGTATTTCATCCAGCCCGACCAGACGCGACCACCTGGAGTTTGCTTTACAGCGGGTAGGTAAGGTAACCAATGCCCTACACCGGCTCGGCGTTGGTGCTGAGATAGGTTTTAGAGGACCCTATGGCAACGGCTTTCCCCTTAATTTTTTGCAGGGTAAGAACCTGGTTTTTGTTGCCGGTGGCATTGGCTTAGCCCCACTACGGTCTCTAATCTGGAATATCATAGACAACAGGGATAAATATGAAAAAACAGATATTATTTATGGGGCTCGTAGCCCTGCTGACCTATGCTTCAAGTATGACCTTGATACGTGGGGCAAGGACAAAACACTAAATATGGTAACCACTGTTGACAAGGGGGATGAAAGCTGGACAGGAAAAGTGGGCTTCGTTCCCCAGATTCTGGAGCAAGTGGCGCCCTCAGCCAGTAATGCAGTAGCTATCGTTTGCGGTCCACCGATTATGATACGATTTACCTTTCCCGTGCTGGAAAAACTAGGCTTTACCCCAGAGCAAATGATAACTACCCTGGAAAAGAGGATGAAGTGCGGCATAGGTAAGTGTGGACGGTGTAACATTGGTAATCTCTATGTCTGCCGTGACGGACCGGTGTTCACCTATGCCCAGATTAAGAGCTTCGTCTCCAGCGAGTATTAAACGGCTGTTTACAGCCCAGCGGCATCCAGTATTCGAGGCACCTTTTTCTCCCAGCCGATAGCCATAATATGCACCCCGTGACAGATGCCCTTCAGCTCCTTGATTATATTAGCTGCAATTTCTATCCCTGTCCTGGCTTTATCTTCAGCCTCGGCCATTTTGTTAATCAATTCCTCAGGCACGAAGACACCAGCTACGTTCTTATTCATAAATCGAGCCATACCAACGGATTTCAGGGGTATTACTCCGGCTAAGACAGGTACCCTGAATCCCTCCACCCTCTTCATAAATTTGGTAAAGCTGTTGACATCATAGACAGCCTGGGTTTGGAAAAACCTAGCGCCGGCGGCAATCTTTTTCTCCATCTTAATAAGCTGCAGTTCAAAGGCAGCCTCAGTATCAGCCCCAGGGTTCACCACTGCCCCAGAGAAGAAATTAGGTTTCCCCTTAAGCTCATTCCCAACCATATCGTAGCCTTCGTTTAACCTACCTATGACCCATAAGAGCTGTACTGAGTCTAAATCATAGACTGGCTTGGCTTGAGGGTGGTCACCGAGAGAGGGCAGGTCGCCGGTGATAGCCAGGATATTTTCTATTCCCAGGACATGGGCACTCAATAAATCTGATTGTAGCGCTAATCGGTTTCTATCTCGACAGGTCATCTGGAATACAGGGTCAAGCCCTCTTTCTTTTAACAAGTGGCAGGTAGCCAATGAGCCCAGCCTCATCACCGAGCTTTGTTGGTCAGTAACATTGGTGGCATCCACCCTCCCCAGCAAAAGCTCGGCTACCTCCTCAAGCTCAGTGGTATCAGTTCCCTTTAATGGACCGACCTCAGTAGTTACTACAAACTTCCTCGCCTCTAGTAATGATTTTAAGCTCATTCTATTTTTCTCCTCCTACCTCAGTTCGTTCCAGTGCCCAAAGGGATGTGGACATGATTTTAACATCGGGCATCATCTTACTATAATCCTTAGGGGCAATGAATCTTCTCAGTTTATCCAGCTGGTTCAAGCCCTTCAGTCTCTTGTAAATCAATTCCCAGCCACAATCCTTCTCAGGGTTAAGCTCACATTTCCCTTTAGATGCCCCACCACACTGGCCATTAATTAATCCCTTGGTGCAGGCAGTCAACGGGCATATTCCTCCAGTGTACTCCAGTAAACACTCGCCACATTCCAGACATCTTTCACTACCTTTCCATTCTCCCCTGCTTCCACCCAAACTAACAGTATCGCAAGCTGGGTGGCAGACCTTGTTTACTGCTGCGGCTACTGCCTGGACACCAACACCGCAGGTCATAACCAGTATGGAATCAGCCGCTCCAATCTGCTCGACCTTAGTGCGTAGTCTTGACTTGACCAAGGCTTTCTGACAGAGAAAATCGATAATGGCACTACCAGTGACTTTTTTGTTAATTTCCTCCAGTTTGCTCTTCATCTCCTCTACCTGAGCGGGGCCACCGGTGCCGGAAGCCTGAGCACAGCCATTGCAACCCAAAATGAAGACATTATTCTCCCCGTCTAAGTAACTCAAGACTTCTTCCCATGGTTTTTGCTTCGAAAGAATCATCTCTCCTCCTTAAAAGTTCAGGCAACCCAGAACTAGCCCAAATCCCGACCCACAGGAATAATCAATGGACGGCACAGGCGATGCAAGGGTCAAAGGAACGGACGATTCGCACAATTTCAAAGGGATTGCTTTTATCCTTTACTCTGGTGCCAATTATAGCCTGTTCTATAGGACCTGGGTTTCCATTATTATCTCTAGGGGAGGCGTTCCAAGTAGTAGGCACCACACACTGGTAGTTGGCTATCTTCTTCTCTTTTATCTCTATCCAATGGCCTAGAGCGCCTCGAGCAGCTTCAGTGAGCCCCATCCCGGTAGCTTCTTCGGGGATAGTGTATTCAACAAAGGTCGGTTCTCCTGGTTTTAACTCCAGAAGCCACTTCTCCATACTGTCAGCGATGAACTTAGCTGATAAAGCTCGTGCCAGGTGGCGACCCATCACAGAGAAGAGGACTGAAGGTGGTGCTTTCAGCTGAGCCAGCGCAGAATCAACCAGATTCTTCATTACCGGGTCACCGTGGGCATAGGTGACAGCTACTCTAGCCAGCGGGCCAACTTCATATACCTTCCCATCATAGCGGGGCGATTTTATCCACGAATAAGCTCCTTCTTTACCATATTCTGTCTTGGTCTCCCCCTGAGTGGGATGCCGACCTGATGGGGAATCCTGATACCAGGAATACCTTACACCCTCGATTATCTTGGTTATATCCAATTTGCCCGGCTTGAGGTCAACCGAGGTAACTCCCTGAGTAAACAGCCTCTTTCTCAGGGTTAAGTCTGGTTCTTCCCCTTCCAGGTCGTAGGCTCCGTAGGACAGAAGGTTCTTACAACCACCCCCAATTTCAAAGTAATCGGGGTAGGCACTAGCGACAGCTAAAACATCGGGGATATAAGCATTATTGATGAAATCCTGTAGTATCCTCAATTTCCACAGGAAAGAGATTATCTTATCAACAGCAGGGGTAGCAGTAACTCCACCAGGCACAATGCCTACACTATGGGGGATTTTACCGCTGAAGATGCTGACCATCTCCTGCCCGGTGCGCCTGATTTCAAGGGCTTTAAGATAGTGAGCTGCCGCTTGTTGGTTACACTCAGGCGGCAGGCGGTAGTCCCCTTCGTAGCGCGGGACAAACGGGCCCAGTTCACCCCGGATAATAAAATCCTTTACTGAATTCAGGTCAGAATCTTTGCCCTCGTATTTGGCGACATCGGTTATGTCCACATAGTCAAGGGCAGCGAGGTGATAAAAATGGAGAATATGGTCTTGGACAACATGCGCCCCCTGAATAAGGTTCCTCATAATTCGGGCATTGGGTGGTATCTTATCACCAACGCCAAAGGCACTATCCAGGCTCAAGGCAGCAGCTACACCATGAGATTGAGGGCAAACCCCACAAATCCTCTGGGTTATCACCTGGGCATCTCGGGGGTCTCTTCCTCTTAGGATAAGCTCAATCCCCCGAAAAAGGTTACCTGTGCTTTGCGCCTCCTTAACTACCCCATCCTCTATTATAGTAGAAATCTTCAGGTGCCCTTCAATCCTAGTTAGCGGGTCGATTACTATTTTGCTCACTATTTCTCCTCCTTACCAGATAGCCAATAGGCGCCAATAATGGGCAACTCAACATCGGCAAGCTTTTGATAGAAGGGTGACACCAGGTCGGGAAATTCAGGTTGGGTGCAGCCATTGCACGGAGCACCAGCACCAATGACCCAGTTAGTCCCGTTGTTCCACCGTCTCAGTGGACAGTCGGCGTAGGTTATCGGTCCCTTACAACCCAACTCATATAGGCACCCCTCATCACCTGGTTTCTTGGCAAATTTGCCTTCATCAAAGTAGGCGCGGCGGGGACAATTCTCATGAATTAAGTGACCGTAGAAGGTCAGTGGTCTCAGGTTATCATCAAGGTCTTCAGCTTTAGGCAGACCGTTTAACAGGATGCTGGCTAATGTTCCCACGAACCAGTCGGGGTGGGGAGGACAACCAGGAATATTTATTAGTGGTTTGTCAATGCCTTCAGCCTCAAGTATCTGTTTCACTGGCTTACAGCCGGTGGGATTGGGAGCGGCGGCGGGGATTCCACCAAAGGAAGCACAGGTTCCTACAGCCAGAACAGCCATAGCCTTCCGAGCTAAATCTTCCACCCTTTCTCGCATCTCAACCGGTTTACCATCCCGTTCCCCGATAACACCATACGGGGCATCGGTGGCTGTGGGAATGGCACCTTCAACAACCAGAACATATTCCCCCTTCTTTTCTTCAGCCGTATCCTCCAATACCCTAATTGCTGGCTCACCACTGCCAGCCATTATCGTAGGATGGAATCTCAGATTTACATGTATTCCAGGGATTACTTGGTCAATAAGTATATTCCTAATGGTGGGGCTAGCTGAGTTTAGTAACGAAATTGTGCAACCAGTACAGGTAGACGCTTGCAACCAAATTACCGGGAGTTCCTTTACCATTAAATCCATCTCCTTTTCTTTAGAACTTGTTTATCAACCTACACCTCTTGAGGCACTAGGGAATCTTTGATTTGCTGGGAACCTTCCTCAGTGAGAGGGGGCACAATCACGATTAAAGGGGCTTTGCCCCTTTAAAATTCCCTTAATAAACACGACTTTCCTTTTGGAAAGGTTTGTAGTCTAAAAGCCTACCTTTTTCAGGTGCTTCTCTACTCTGGCTAGTAACTCCTCAGGGCTAATAGGCTTATCGATATAATCCTCAGTTTCAAGGGCAAACCCCCGACTAACAGGGATTGAGGTTTCCCCACCCTTGGCGGCGAAAGCGGTTAACATCAAAACCGGGATTTTACTAAGCTGGGGGTCCTTTTTAAGCTGCTCAGCCGCGGTAAACCCATCTTTGACCGGCATTATTACATCAAGGAGAATCAAATCAGGATTCCCCTCCCTTGCCTTGCGTAGTCCTTCATTCCCTTCATAGGCAACCATTACCTCGTAGGGCTTACTCTCTAAGATGGTCTTCGTTGCCTCCACAAAATCAATATCA
Organism: uncultured Dehalococcoidales bacterium; assembly: GCA_964595695.1. Lineage (GTDB taxonomy): Bacteria > Chloroflexota > Dehalococcoidia > Dehalococcoidales > DAOVUZ01 > DAOVUZ01. The sequence goes on along the minus strand of CAZQRE010000011.1, from coordinate 108 downwards.
TCATCAATAAGCAGAATCTTGGCTCTCTTTTCCATCCCTAATCCCTCCTTAGGTGCTGAGCTCCCAACTAAAGTCAGACCCCTTCCTCCCTTTTAATACCCTTTAACA
>CAZQRE010000010.1:8213-14917 GCA_964595695.1 uncultured Dehalococcoidales bacterium | reverse complement strand
GGTCATCAAGGGTATTTAGCCTTGCCCTGTGGTCAGGGCAGATTCCCACAAGATTCCACGTGTCCCGTGGTACTCAAGTTCAGGTAAGGAGCCTACCCCTTTCGTTTACGGGACTGTCACCCTCTATGGTCGCCCTTTCCAGGGTCATTTAACTAGGGTTCGGTTGGTAACTCCTTGACCTATTCTGGACTAGGTCCCACCTGCCTTACAACCCCCTGTAAGCTTAGGCTCCAGAGCCACTTAGCTTATAGGGTTTAGGCTCTTCCCCTTTCGCTCGCCGCTACTTAGGGAATAATCTCTTTTCCTCAGGGTACTGAGATGTTTCACTTCCCCTGCTTACCTCCTCCCAGCCTATGTGTTCAGCTGGGGGTGCTCAGGTTTTACCTGAGCGGGTTGCCCCATTCGGGAATCCCCGGCTAGGCTTACTAGACAGCTCACCGAGGCTTTTCGTAGCCTTGCCACGCCCTTCTTCGGCCCTTGATGCCAAGGCATCCACCATGTGCCTTCACCGCTTGACCTGCTTCAGATTTGATATTAGTCCTCATATTCAATTGTTAAGGTGCTATAGACAAAATGAAGCGGCTTGGTGATTCACCAAGCCGCCGCCTGGTTATCAAATCACCATTACTTTCTTTATGTATCAACCATCTTCATTTTCAAATATATTACAACATACTTTGATACATTTGTCAAGTCTTTTATCACAAAGAGGATAATTCTGTCAGTGGAAATCGGCTACCTTTTAATAAATAGCCTACTACTTCTAGGACTAGTAAGAATCCTGGTAAATTCGGGCTGTAGGCGCGGCATCAAGCAATCTAGGGTGCTCCTTAAGCCAGGGGGCTGTCCTCACCGCACAATTTGCCATCTCTTCAATGCGCCCAGGCTCAATGCCAAGATTTCGCAGTCGGAGCTTCATACCCACCTTTTCCAGCCACTTTTCTGTAGCCAGTAGCCCATCTGTTTCACCAAAGACATTCCTGCCCAGGGAGTAAAACCTCTCCTGCTTTACCGGAAGTGTATACCTCATCCAAGCAGGGAGAAGGGCTGCCAGGCCATCGCCATGAGCAATGTCGTAGTATCCACTTAACGGGTGCTCAATGCCATGGAGGGTCATAGAACCGTTTCCTCCGCCCAGCGTAGCAAATTGCGAACAGGCAATGGTGCTTGTCCAGGAAAGCTGGGTGCGAGCCTCAATGTCATCCAGCCTGGTTAATACTTGGGGCAAAGACGCCACTACCAGCCTCATCGCTGTCTCCATAATGCCATCAGTCAGGGGAGATGGTCTCATGGTAGTAAGGTAACACTCTACTAAATGGCAAAAGATGTCTACCCCTCCCTGTGCCGTAGGCTTTTCCGGCAGGGTAAGTGTAAGCTCAGGGTCAACAATAGAAACCTTAGCGAAAAGATGAGGGCTGACTAACACGCTCTTCTCATGGGTTGCCCAGTTAGTAATCACTGCTCCACTATTTGCCTCAGAGCCGCTACCAGCCACCGTTGGCACCAGAATAAGCGATGGCACACGCCCCATTATCTTAACCTCGGCTTCAACATAGTGCCAGATTGGTTCAGTGCCAGTGCTGGCTAATACTATTCCTTTAGCGGCATCCATGGCACTGCCCCCACCGAGACCGATAACCAGGTCAATCCCGCTGTCTCTGGCCATCCTGGCTCCCTCATCTACTGTTGAGGCACGAGGATTAGGCTCCACTTTATCAAAGGTCACGGTATCCACCCCATTAGCCTTTAAGTCGTGGATAACCCTGTCCAGGACCCCTGTTTGGTGCATACTACTGGAGCCGGTGACCAGGATAGCCTTTTGTCCTATTCTCCTTGCCTCTACCCCGAGCTGGGCAATGCTTCCAGTGCCAAAAATGATTTTTGTTGGCAGGTGAAATGTGGTTATCATAAAGATGTGCCCCACAATATAGTCTAGCTCTCAAATTCTATTGCTGTAATGGAATAACACAGATAAAGCGAAGGGGTTCATTACCGGTATTAACCAGGCAGTGGGTCTCATTAGGGGCAATGAAGACAACATTTTCTTTGCCTATCGGCGTTGCTCCCTGTTCACCTACCACTACCCCCTGACCGGAAAGAATGAATATCTCGTGTTCCCACCAGTGTGAATGAGACGGGGTGGAGTTACCTGACCTAACGTCAAAGACACGCATACAGAAATGTGGTGCCCCATCATCAGCAGTAATAACCTCACGCTTGGCTACCCCAGGTGTCTCCTGAGTGGGTTCAGCATCAAGATACTTACTTACTTTCATTACTACATACCTCCTATAGAGCCCTTATATTTAGAAAGGTGCACCTGTTGGGCATTATACCACTAGCCGACACTATTTGCCCAACCTTAGTTCTTAGACTTTAGTTTGGCTGTTTGGCATGAGGGGATTCCCCGATGCTTCACCAGCTATCAGAGTCCCCTTGGGCTTCCACCTCCCCACCCGGAACAGGCTAGCGGAAATTACTCCCTGGATAACAATAGTTCCTAGAATTGCCCACCAGATACCAGCGGCACCAATGCCAGCGACCTTAGGCAGATAGAAAGCCAGAGGCAATCGTAGCCCGGCTAAGGTAAATAGGGAAATGAATAGAGGCGTTTTTACATCCTTGGCTCCGATAAATGCCCTCCGTAAGACTGTCCAGACGGCAAGGAAGAACCAGCCCGGGGTAGTTATCCTCAGAAATTGGGTGCCTATTGTCACCACATCAGCGGTTTTGTCAAAGATACCAATAATCTGACTGGCTAAGCAAAACAGTATAATTCCACTAACTCCCATAATGAGTATATTGAATCCAGAAGCTATCCAGCTACTCGTCTCAGCCCGCCTAATCTTTTTCGCCCCTAAATTGTTTGACATTATTATTGCTGAAGTCGTAGCCAGGTCAAAGCCAGCCATGGAAGCAATCATCAAAAGTCTTAATCCAATACCATAGGCAGCTAAGGCATAGGTTCCCCAGATAGCAACAAAGCCCATCATAACCAAGCCTATAATACTTATACCAAGCGTTTCTACAGTATTGGGTCCGACTAGACTTATTACCTCTTTAACAGTAGCCAATCTGGGAAGATAGGACCTAATATCCTTGGTGAGGTTGATTTTGATAACGGACTTCCCTTTAACTAATATCCATAGACCGACGGCGGTGCCTGTGGCTCCAGTGATTACTGAGGCAACTGCTGCCCCACTGACCCCCATTTCGGGAACCCCGATACCGAGGATGAATAACGGGTCAAGAATGGCATTGAGGATTAGCTCGCCACATACTATGAACATCGGGAGCCGCATATCTCCGCTGCCGCGTAACATGGCATTAATCACGAAAATTGGGAAACTAATTATCCCGCCAACTATTAATATCCTCAAATATGGGATAGCCAGAGTCAGAACTTCAGCTTCGGCTCTAAGCAGAGCCAGCAAACCAGGCGTAGCTAGATATCCAATAATGGCTAAGGCCAGACAGAGAAGAAAGGTTATTGTCAAAATCTCCTTGGCCAGGCGATTGGCGCTTTTAATATCCTTTCCTCCGGCAAGGTTGCCCACCATAGCAATGGTTGCATTAGACACCCCTATGAGCATCGTCCAAAATAGCATAAGCCCAGCTCCACCTATAGCTACAGCGGCAATGGCTTCAGAGCCAAGGCGGCTTATCCAAAAGATGTCCATCGCCCAGAATGCGGAGTAAACGAGACTGCCAATCCATAGCGGTAAAGTGGTTGCGAGGATATTTTTGGGGATGCTGCCCGAGGTCAAATCTCGCTTGGCAAACATAGCGGCTAAGTTTATATTTAAGCTCATTGGATTTTATAAATCTACCCCAGGCAGGATTATAATTCAATAGACGGCAAGGCACAAAAGGTAATAGATTATTCATCAACCTCACCCCCTTGTCCCCCTCTCCTTCAAAGGAGGGGGGAATGAGTTGTATGAGAGAGACGAGGCTTCCCTTGCTCCCGACGCAGCAAGGGGTTAAAATTATAAAGCGGATGGAACAGCTAGTCGTAATCCATAACCAGGGTCAGAGGATGTTGGCTAACCTTCACTGGTATAGGCATACTTTTAATAATAAGATGTAGGCAGGGGGGGATTCAGGATGAACCGAAAAGATTATTATGGGATACTGGGGGTAGCTAGGAATGCTACTGAGGATAAAATAAAGAAAGCTTACCGAAACCTAGCTATGAAGTATCACCCTGACCGCAATCCGGGGAAGGAAAAAGAGGCCAACGAGAAATTTAAGCAAATAAATGAGGCCTACGAGGTCTTAGGCGACCCGCAAAAGAGGAAGCAATATGACAAGTTTGGTACGGTTGGCACCGGGGATATTTTTGGCAGCCCCTTTACCCAGGCTGGTTTTGAGGGGGTAGTGAGAGATTTTGGTAAAGGCGGACTGAGTTTTGACTTTCTTAAAGACATCTTTGGTGGCTTTGAATTCTCCAGTAGACCGGGCAGAGTGGAATTTAGAGCTCAGCGACCTGGCGGAAAAACCTTTCGCGGTCAAGTCCCGTTAGAAGAGGTGCTAGCTGGTTTATTTGGAACTAAACCTGGAGTTTATAGGGAATATACTGGTATGCCTTTCGAGCAGGCTTTCAGGCAAGCCACTAAAGATAGCAATGACATACATGAGCAACTGACCATTTCTTCTGAAAAAGCCAAGCAAGGAGTTAGAATGGAGTATAAGAGGGGAAAGGCAAAGATTGAGATAAGCATACCTGCTGGGGTTAAGGCAGGTCAAAAGGTAAGATACCGGGGAGCCCGGTTAAGATTAGATGGTCAACGGGGAGACCTTTATGTTCACATCAAGGTGCAGGATTAACCCAAGCTATAATAAGGTTGTTTATCAAGGGTAGTTTGAAGGAGAGTTGAAGAGAGGCGAAGCCTCTCTTATACAACTACTTCCCCCTCCCTTATGAAGGGAGGGGGATAAAGGGGGTGGATTACCTAATAAAAACCTAAAGGGTGAGGGGTTGGTAAACAACCTTATTAATGTTAGTAGATTTAGATACTCGGATTAATACTCTAGTTGATTGGATGTTTGGTGCCAAGCATCTGGTGATGTTCACTGGTGCCGGCATCAGCACCGAATCAGGCTTGCCTGATTTTCGGGGACCTAATGGCATCTGGACCCGCCAGGAACGAGGGCTTCCTCCCCAAAGGCGAGATTTCTCCTCAGTGGAGCCTAATGCCGGGCATATGGCTATTGTTGAACTACAGAAACTAGGCAAGTTAAGCTTCCTCATTTCACAAAATATCGACAATCTCCACTTGAAGTCAGGGATTCCCTCTGACTTGCTGGCTGAGCTCCATGGCAATGTAACTAAGCTACGATGCAATCGCTGTCAGGCACAGGTGGATAGGTCTGCCGGCTTGGATACTTGCTCCTGTGGCGGTAGGCTGGTTTCCAGTGTGGTTAACTTTGGTCAGACCTTGCCCAAGAAGGCTCTGGCTGACTCCTCTTGGCACTCGCAACATTGCGACCTTTTTATAGTTGCTGGCTCCAGTCTGGTAGTTTATCCTGCGGCTGATATGCCCAGAGAAGCGGTTCAATCCGGTGCCCGGCTGGTAATCATCAACCAGGGTGAAACTCCGCTTGACAGACTGGCTCACCTGCGATTTGACGAGAGAATAGGGGAGGTATTAGCCCCGGCAGTAGCTCGGCTAAAGGAACTTATGAAGGTATCGTAACTGGAAGACATTAATGGAGATTGTTTATCACCCCCGCCTTGACAGTCGGAGAGTAAGAATATATTCTTTAGCAGGGTTGGGTGGCTAAAAGGAATATAAAATTTGGAGAATAATATGGTGATTTGGGACTTCCGATGAAACTGGGTATTGATGTCGGCTCGGTCAGTGCCAAGGTTGTGGTGATGGACGACGCCGACAGGGTTATTGAATGGCACTATGTCCGCACCAAAGGGCAGCCGGTGGAGACGGTTCTTGCTATCCTGGAACAGGTGTTGCCGAGATATGCAACGGATAGATTTGAACTTGTCGCTGCCACTGGCACCGGTGGGAAACTCATTGCTGAACTTCTGGGGGCACAGTTTGTAAATGAAATCATTGCCCAGGCAGCGGGCACAGTGTGCTTTCATCCCGAAGCCAGAGCGATTATTGAAATCGGGGGTGAGGATTCTAAGCTGACCTTGCTCGGTAGTCAGGGTCAGGGCGAACCACCGAGAGTTATCGATTTTGCCCTTAACGGCGTCTGTGCCGCCGGAACCGGCTCCTTTCTTGACCAGCAGGCATCCCGGATGGGCATCCCCATTGAACAGTTCGGCGATGTGGCACTTCAATCAGTTCGTCCGCCACGTATTGCCGGACGCTGCAGTGTCTTTGCCAAGACTGATATGATTCACCTGCAACAGGTTGGCACCCCAGTCCACGACATTGTTGCCGGCTTATGCTTCGCCATGGTGCACAACTTTATCGGCAATATCGTCCGCGGTCGGAAGTTAAGCAAACCAGTTTGCTTTCAGGGCGGTGTTGCCGCCAACAAGGGCATAAGGCGGGCTATCCGCGATTTGATGCATCTGAGCGAGCACGAACTCATCGTGCCTGAGCATTTTGCAGTACTGGGGGCGATTGGTGCCGTGCTCGTTGCCAGTGAAAGGGCACGGGAGAGAACACAAACAGCAACCAACCTATCCACTTTACCCCAAGAATCAAGATTATCGGGGGACCCTATTAGTG
>CAZQRE010000010.1:792-8203 GCA_964595695.1 uncultured Dehalococcoidales bacterium | reverse complement strand
GGCCCCTATTAGTGACCTTAGTCAGATGCGCCAATACCTTGCCCAGCACAAGTATGATTTCCTCAGTCTTCCTCCGCTCAAAGGCGATAATTATCCCCTATGCATCGAGGCGGTCAATCGTGCTACAGCGGAGAAAATTGAAGCCTATTTGGGTGTGGATATCGGTTCAATAAGCACCAATGTGGTGGTGATAGATAGAAATGTAAATGTTCTGGCACGGCGTTACCTGATGACTGCGGGCAGACCAATTGAAGCAGTCAAGAAGGGGCTTTACGAGGTGGCTCAGGAATTGGGCGATAGCGTGGTAATCAAGGGTGCCGGTTCCACCGGTTCCGGTCGCTATATGACCGGGGAGTTTTTTGGTGCCGATGTGATTCGGAATGAGATTACCAGCCATGCCAAGGCAGCGGCATTCGTGTGCCCTGAGGTGGATACTATCTTTGAAATCGGGGGGCAGGATGCCAAATACATTAGCCTTGAGAATGGCACCATTGTTGATTTTACTATGAACAAGGTATGTGCTGCCGGGACTGGCTCCTTCCTTGAGGAGCAGGCGGAAAAATTAGCCGTCAATATTGATGAGGAATTTGGAGCCAGGGCGCTGGCTTCAAAGCGACCGCTGGACTTAGGTCAACGCTGCACCGTCTTTATGGAGTCCCAACTTAATTTTCATAAACAGAAAGGGGCGGCAAAGGAAGACTTGCTCGGTGGTCTTTCCTATTCTATTGTCAAGAACTACCTCAATAAGGTGGTAGAAGACCATCGTATCGGCAATCACATACTTTTTCAGGGTGGGGTGGCGTTCAACAGAGCAGTCAAGGCAGCCTTTGAAAACGTGCTGGGCGAGAAAATTCAGGTTCCTCCCCATCATGACATCCTCGGGGCTATCGGGGTGGCGATGCTGGCGATGGAGGAAATGGACAGGAGCGGCGGCAGGACAGGCTTCCGGGGCTTCGACCTCAGGGATAGAAAATACGAACTTTCATCGTTTGAGTGCCAGGGCTGTTCCAATCGGTGCGAGGTTCACCAGGTCATTTTTGAGGATGAGGCGCCGCTCTTTTATGGTTCGCGCTGCGGTAAATATGATAGCCCGAAAAAGAAACAACAGCGCCAGTCATCAAAAATCCCGCGGCTTTTTGATGAGCGGCACAAAGCCTTGATGAGTGCCTATCCCAAGGATAGCCCGGATTCCCCTAATGGCAAGACAGTTGGAATCGTTAGAGCCTTATTCTTCCACGAGCTGTTCCCGCTGTGGAAGGCATTTTTCACCGAACTCGGCTTTCAGGTGGTCGTATCTGACTCGACCAATAGCCACATCATCCGTCAGGGCGTGGAGAACGTTGTCGAGGAGCCGTGCTTCCCAATAAAAGTCGCCCACGGACATGTGCTAAACCTGCTGGAAAAAGGTGCTGATTTCCTTTTCCTGCCTGTTCAGTGCACGATGGAGAAACTAAGTGACGATTTTGATAAGGCGTGGAACTGCCCGCTGACTCAGGGGCTTCCGTTCCTCATTCGCAGTTCTACACAGATTGAAGAAGCGCTCACCAATCATCCTGATAACAGACCAAAGGTGCTCAGGCCAGTATTTCATGCTGACCGGGGTCGCCGATGGATGGAAAAGGCTCTGCTCCAACTGGCGGGTGAGATGGGCGTGTCTAACCGAGCATTAGCCAGCAGAGCCGCTGCCGCCGGCTTTGCCGCCCTCGATTCATTCGACCAATGGCAGCAAAGGCGTGGTCAAGAAATCCTGGCACAGTTAAAGTCTGACCAAAAGGCTATCATTATCATCGGGCGACCTTATAACACCTGTGACCCGGGAGTGACACTGAATTTGCCGGAAAAACTGCGCGAACTCGGCATGCTGGCGATTCCTCTGGACTTTCTGCCCCTCAAAGCCTATGCCAAGGAGGTTACCTTAGTCCATCCCAATATGTACTGGAAGTCAGGGCAGAAAATTCTGGCTGCTGCCAGAATGATTGCCACCGACCGGCGGCTGTTTGGACTATACCTGACCAACTTCGGCTGCGGTCCTGATTCCTATCTGCTGAAGTTTTTCACCAAGGAGACTGAGGGCAAGCCTTTCCTTACCATAGAAATTGATGAGCACTCGGCTGATGTCGGCATTATTACCCGCTGTGAGGCATTCCTCGACACTATACGTAATGCCAGAACACGAGGGGTAAGGAAGCCCATTCCTGTATCCAGTTTCGCCCCCCGCACCGAGGGCAGAATAATATACATCCCATATATGTCAGACCACGAGTACATTATAGCTGCGGCGATGAGACACTGCGGTGTTGGTGCAGAATTACTGCCGATGGCAGACGAACTCAGCCTGGAGCTTGGTAGGAAATATACCAGTGGCAAGGAGTGTCTCCCCGCTATTATCACCACCGGTGATATGGTCAAGAAGGTGCTTTCCCCTGACTTCGACCGCCACCGAGCTGCCTTCATTATGGCCGGTGCCAGTGGTCCATGCCGCTTTGGACAGTATACTAAACTCCATAGAATTGTCCTTGATGAACTCGGACTAGAGGAAGTCCCAATCCTTGTCCTTGACCAGAGCAAGAATTATCACCAGCACGTCGACCGTATAGGTTCGGGCTTCAGACTGCTTGCCTGGCGCGGGCTTGCCATTTTGGACTTGATGCAGAAAATGCTTCTTGAAAGGCGTCCCTACGAAGTCAACAAGGGTGAAGTTGATGCTGTTTACCAGGAGTGGCTGGAGTTGCTGGTGAAACTTGTTGAGCAGGGTAGCAACGGTTTTGAGGCATTCTCTGGGCGCCTCAGACATGCCCTTGAGGCGGTAAGAATCGACAGAAGCGTCAGCAAGCCGCGCATCGGTCTGGTCGGCGAAATCTTCGTCCGAAGCAATCAATTCACCAACGACTTTATTGCTCGCAAACTAGAAGCCCTTGGTGCTGAATGTTCGCTGCCGCCGTTTGAGGAGTGGTTAGATTACATTGACTACCAGCGAAAGCGGCGATACCGACTTACTCGGCAGTGGAAGGGGTACGCCAAGCAGAAACTAACCGAGTTGATTCAGGAAAGGGCGGCTGAGCAATTAAGGCGGCAGTTTGATGGAGCCATCGAGTATTTCAGTCGTGAATTGCCAACATCGGAAATTCTAGCCCGAGGCGGCACCTATTTAAGCGCTGAGCTAGAGGGTGAGGCGATTCTAAGTATGGGACGCGCCGTGGAATATGCTGAACATGGTTTTAATGGTGTTGTCAATGTTATGCCCTTCGGCTGTATGCCCGGCACCATTGTCAGCTCCCTCCTCTACCAATTTCGCAACCAACACAGTGGTCTTCCCGTGTTCAATCTCGTCGTTGATGGCATCAGGGACTCCGGGCAGGACGTAAGGCTTGAGGCATTTTACCATCAGTGCTGTGAACACAAGCGCCGCTTTGGCAAAGGGGCTTCTGTCTCTCAACCCTGAAGAAAGAAGCTAACCGGTGGTGGACCAAAGATGATTTTTCGACAGTGGGCTACGCCGTTATCTGCCACGTCGTTTTCCCCGTTTAGATTGAGTCCGCATTTTATGCGAATCGTTTTCAAGTCTTCCGAAGGATACACCTTAATATCGAGCTTACTTACTACGTCTAGCCTTTCCTCAAAGCTGGCTTCATTCAAATTCATTTCACCAAGTGCTTTCAGCTCTCTCCTCAAACTTTCAGTGTCAAATGCGTTCACCCGGGCGTTACTTAATTGTCGAAGCCGTTCAAGTTCCTGCTCAGCATGGGTAATGGCATTCTGGCACACGCCGATGCGTTTCTTGGCCTCGTCCACAGAATATATTCTCGCCTCAAAGCCCTCCTGTATCTTGGCTATCCTGGACTGAATCTGGATAATCTTCCTTTGTTCAGCATCCAGGAGTCTAGCTGCGCTGGCTTGTCGGCTTTGCTCAACCGTTATTTGTTCGTCTATCCAGGCATTATCGCTTAGCAGAGCGCAGACAAAATCCCATACAGTTTCGTCCCACGTACCAGGTACGAATCGGCGATATGTACAGGCCTCATTATACCATGGCCTGTAGTGCTTCGAACAGTGGTAGTAGACACGATTTTTATAGCCATCCCGCCTAACTACCATTGGTTTTCCACATCTGGGGCAGATAATCCTGTTTCTGAGGAGCGCCTGTATGCTCTTACCCTGCTTGCCCCTGCCCCTTCCCCTCTTCGTTAGGGCTTCGTTTGCCTGTTGCCATAGTTCCCCTGAAATAAGAGGCGGCACACTAAAGGGCACCCATTCTTCCTCAGGTTTTAGCCTCCAGATGGTACGTTTAACCTGGGCAGTAACATCACCCAAGGGCCTGTTGGGATTCAGTACCATCCAGCCGGAGTTGTAGACATTCTTGCCCGTATAGCAACGGCGATGTACCACTTTACAGACCCTGTTAGGAGCCCAAATACCGCCGGCCGGTGCCCTGAGCTTCATGTCATTGAGCTTTTTCGCAACCCAGAATGATGTTCGGCCTTCCACACCGATCCACTTGAAGATATTGGTTACTACCCAAGCAGGAGTATTTGCAATAGGTACTCCCTCGGAATCCACCTCATCAACCTCCCACCATGCCTTCTTGATGTAGACTCTGCCATTAGTTATCTCAGCGTCGCGCCGGTAGCGGTAGCCGTAAGCAGCTTTGCAAGCCGGCACCGATCCTTTTAGAATCCGACCAATATTCCCGGCTCTAGCATTCCTAATGTGTTGCTAGCCTGGCCAGTTTATTGCTGAACGTAATAGCCGACCTGGCAAACTGGCTGCCTATGTCCGTACCGCTGGGGACATCACCAAACATCAGCTTTATCCCGAGAAGCTCACACTCCCTCTCGAAGACCTGCTGTGGCGCGGGCTCCCGTGAAAGACAGCGTATATCGGCAAACATAATACCCAGAATATGCTTCTTATGAGCAAGCTCATACCTCATGTATGACATGTTGGGTCGTTCTAGGTGCTCTCCTGTTTCGTGATCATATAACACGTATTCGCGCGGTACGACAACACCATAGTCCCTGGCCATCTTTGCCAGAGTAAGGAGATACTCCGGTAACCGGTTATTCTGGGTTTGCTGATCGAGACTTTGGCGGCAATAGGCAGTCCACCATATTGACTTCGATAGGTCGCAACCTCTTATTCCAAATCCCTTCTCGTAACCCGCTACCTTTGCCGCTTGAATAACATATTCATCCAGTATTTCCTCAGTTATCGGCTTTATCGTCTCGACAACCATTTTTCTGCCTCCTTCTAAACAGCCATAAGCTGACTTCACGCATTGTCTGGTCGGTACCATCAGTCAGGTCTCCACTCTCAAGTATCAGGGATGGCGCCTTCTCTAGATCATGCATCAACTGCTTGAAAAGCTTAGGTATTGCTTTCGCCAGCTCTTGTTCGATTAACCTTTCATCCTTAGTATCCATGCACTCCTCCTCAGCAAGAAATTATTAGCGAGTCTTTGGCACCCTGTCTAATAATCCTAAACGAGTGTCTTTTCACGTAGATACTCGTCAGTAAGCCTGTAGAGGCCCTTGCGTTCATAGTAAAAATAGTTCCTTTTTGAGGTGTAATGTCTGAAAGATGGATGATTGGGCGCACAGGCGATAACGTGAGATGTCCAGCTGTTTCTCTTAACCCCTGGATGCTGTCTCAACACCTCATGGTACAGTTCGGCAGCTGAGAATTGGTTGACGCCTTTCTCTCGGACGACATTCTTAGCAGCCTCAAGGACAAGGTCGAACATGGTCCGGCCTCTTTCGAGGGAGATGCGCTCTTCTTTCTTGGGTCTCGGTTCAAGATGAATAATTGTTTCAGCCCTATTCACCGTGACTGTTACGGAGTCCTCATCGATTCGAATTACCCCTGACAGGGGGATGCTGAATGAGATTTCTTGCATATACTAACCTCCATTAAGAAAGATTGTGTTGTAGGTAATAATACTGTATCATACTTATGTCACACTGTCAAGGACATAATGGCCAGAGTCGGTCTACATGGATTATTCATGGCTATGCCTCCGGCCAGTTTCATATTGCCACCTGCAATTCTGATTTTAATTTTGCACCTGCCACCTTGATTTTCGACATTGCAGGTGCAATTTTGATTTCGAGTTGGCACGTGCCGTTTCAATACACCCAAGACAGAATATTGTGGTACAAAGAGTACTACTCACGTTTTACACAGTTGATAAAGAAGGTTGCTAGCAACCTTCTTCCTATGATATCATATACTATCAATCACAAAATGGGGGCGTACGAAAATGTATAACACTCATAATGAGGGTCCACTAACTAAAAAGTTTATATGCAATTACTGTGGTAAGGCTTTTCGAACAAGACAAGGGCTTTCCGGGCACATACAGTGGAAGCACGGCGCCAAACAAAAACCAAAACAAATAGATGCAGTGTATATTTTGTCCGAGGTGGGAAGTGTGGGAGTATGGGGGGGAGCTTGGGGGCTGTCTGAATCGGCTATTGAGGCTAGGCAAAAGATTCTGACCGATTGGCTCGAAGTCCAAGCACTGTGTGACTGTTTGCACATCAACCTAAACGCGCAAGACTTCAAATACTATCTCATTGCAAGGCTTGCGCAACTTCAGGAAAAAGGAACGTAGACTAATTCTTGTGATCATCTTTATTTACTATTTGCTTAGTAATCTAGATACGGTCAGAGACTATAGGCATAGTCTTTTCTATGCATTGAATAGGTTGTTATTTGCTTAGATGTAGGCCGAGGGCAAACGTTGTCCCTGTTTTTGGCTCTTTGGTAACAAAACAAGCTTTTGTTACTTCAGAAAGAACTATAGGGCCCTTCTCAAATGCAGATTTCACCCTTTCCGCGCACTCGAGAGGTTACATGCATAACCCTTCGCTCCAAGGATTATGGAGCGATACCCGGTTGAATGCCACCTAGTCATCAGCACTTCCCAGAACCTCTCGAAATTTCCTAGAATTAGTCTGCCGTTCCTTCCGTCGGTTAGCTCGAAATATGAGATTCGCCACCCAGAACACCCAGGGATGAGGGTGTCTTATTCCCAGCCGTCGCCAAATCGCCGCTAGGCCGTAGAACTCACACCAAGCCCAGTCATGCCCCCTTTGCAGCGTCTCTCGTGTCATTGACTTTGGCTCAAATACGAGTCCATATCCATACTGTGCCCAGTCCTTAGTGAGTATTCGGCCGGCCTTATCCAGGGATTCGCCGAAGGCAGTCCCCGAATACGGGGTGAGATAGTCAAACTGAACAGTCTCTAGACGCATTTTCTGGGCAAAGTGGACAGTGCGTTTGAAAACACCTTCGTCTTCTTCGTCAAAGCCAAAGATAAAGAAGCCATGGATACCAATGCCGTTGGAGTGAATTCTTTTGATTACCTCTTCGTATTCGTCTACCACGTTAATCTTCTTGCTCACCGCCGCCA
>CAZQRE010000010.1:0-782 GCA_964595695.1 uncultured Dehalococcoidales bacterium | reverse complement strand
GATACAGCCACTGTCGGCAGCCAGTCTGAGTAGTTCGTCGTCTCTAGCTATCGTGACTGATGCCTGGGCTACCCACTTGATTTTATAAGGAATCAGGGCGCGAAAGAATTCCTTAGCACGATTGTGGTTGCCAACAATGTTATCATCAAGGAAGACAATGAAATTCCTCTTGTCGAGTGTTTCTATTTCCCTAAGGACTTCTTCTACCGGGCGACAGCGATAGGTATGACCAAAAAAAGAGGTGACTGTGCAGAAGGCACAGGAATAAGGACACCCCCTCGTGGTTGAGAGCGTGTTCCTGACATAGTATGCCCCCTTGGCGAACAGGTCTCGTCGGGGAATAGGCAAGCCAACCAGGCTGGGGCGCTCACGCTGTTGGTACACTCCTTGCAGCCTGTTTCTCTCAAAATCCTCAATCACCTTTGGCCAGATTTCCTCAGCCTCCCCGATGACTATAGCGTCAGCATGCTGCCCCGCTTCTTCCGGCCGAACGCTGGGATGGATACCGCCCAGGACAACCTTGACCCCCTTGGCTCTGAAGGTGTCAGTAATCTCGTAGGCACGCGGCGCCGTGACAGTCAGCGCCGTGACTCCGACTAAATCGACTTGCTTTTCGAAGTCTATGGGCGTCACATTCTCATCAGTTAAAGAGATTTCAACATCGGGCGGGGTCACTGCGGCCACCATCGCCAAGCCCAGCGGTGGGAGTAGAACCCTCTTCCGTTTTGAGTTCCCTGGTGTTGCCGGGGCAATCAGCCTGAGTTTCATCAGAGCACATCTAA
>CAZQRE010000009.1:0-15154 GCA_964595695.1 uncultured Dehalococcoidales bacterium | reverse complement strand
ATCAGGTGCTCCTGCCCGACAAAAGCGTGGAAGGTGGCGGGTCTCATCCGTGTCGCCAGTGGTGCCTCCTTCTCCTTTTGTTCCTCAAATTGTTGCTCAAACATATCCATAACGCACCTTCTTTATTTTATATCAACCTCACCCCCTGTGTCCCCCTCTCCTTTATTATTTACATCCTCATGCCGGCATCTTTATTACTATAAATAATATATCACAAGTAATAGTGTTTGTCAATACCCGTAGCAATATATTTTTAATAATACACTTGACAACAGACATTTATAATGATATATTTGAAGTATGTATAGGGAGAAGAAAGAAGTTATAGTGTTCCATTGCTCTAGGTGTGGGCACGAGTGGATTCCGCGCAATCCCAATAAAGAACCACGCGTCTGTCCTAATCCCAAATGTCACAGCCCATATTGGAAAGAACCCCGGCGTAATGAGGTAGTGAAATGACACCCAAAGCGCATGAATCCGAGTTTGAGTCCTACGGCTACATAAAGGCACGGCTCAAGGCATTGGGGTGGGACACCAGAAACCCTAGCCGGGCTGACGCGGGGCGAGTGTGGACGCAGACTCAATGTCTGGCAGACCCTGATATAAAGCAACTGCTCGGCGCGAAGCATCCTGAGAATGTCGTTAAAGTGACCGAGGCTGTACTTTGGGTAATCGAAGCGAAGCCCTCGCATACGCAACTGGGACTTGCCTATCAGGAAGCGGTAGAGCGAGCAGATTTGATTAGGCCAAGCAAGAAGTACCAAGTTCTCTTCGTTTCTGGTGTGGCGGGGAATGATATAGATTCATATCTGGTGAAGAACGGCTTTTATGACGGGAAAGCCTTTGTGCCTGTCACTATGAATGGCGTACCTACTACTGGCCTGTTGAGTGAACAGCAGTTACAGGTTATTCTCAATAAGAAGCAAGCTGACATAGCGGAACCCGTCATGGATGAAAAGTTGTTTCGCAACACAGCTGAACGAATTAGCGCCATTCTTCATCTTGGAGCAATCCCACCACATCAAAGGGCCGGAGTTATGGCGGCATTGTTATTGTCAATGCTGGGTGACACTGCGCCGAACATCGAATCGAGAGAGGCGTCTGTACTTGTGGCAGATATAAACGGCCGCGTTCAAACGGAGCTGAAGAAGCAAGGGAAATCGGAGTTTTATGAGTACGTCAAGATAGCACTTCCCGTCGCAGCGGAAAATCATGTTAAGCTAAGAGGTGCATTAGTGCGCACTCTTCAGGAACTCAACAATCTGAACATCCGGTCAGCAATGAATTCTGGAGCAGATTGGTTAGGTACATTCTATGAGGTATTTCTGAAGTACGCAAACTGGGCACAAAAGTTGGGAATTGTTCTTACTCCCCGACATCTCACACCTTTCATCGCCGATGTAATGGACATTCAAGTCAATGACATTATATATGACCCTACGTGTGGGACGGGAGGTTTTCTCGTTGCTGCCCTTGATAGTGTGAAGCAAAAGGCTGATGGGTCCCAACTCAGCAAGTTCAAGCAAAATGGCGTCTTCGGTGTAGAACAGGATGATGGCATAGCTGCTCTATCCGTAGTCAATATGATATTTCGTGGTGATGGCAAAAACAATATAAAAGCTGGTAATTGCTTTCAGACATTCCTAACACAAAGTGTTAGTCACGGCCTACCCACAGCAAAATTTGTGGCTGCGCCTAGTGATAATCCCCCTGTGACAAAAGTGATGATGAATCCACCCTTTGCGCTAAAACGTAGCGACGAAAAGGAATTTAAGTTTGTTGACCAGGCTCTACAGCAAATACAGCATGGTGGTATTCTATTCTCCGTATTGCCTTACGGGACAATGGTTCGCCCTAGTGTATATCGGGCATGGCGTGAGCATACATTATTAACGCAGAATACATTACTGGCTGTTGTGACTTTCCCCCCTGACATTTTCTATCCCGTTGGTGTTCATACACTGGGTATTTTTGTTAAGAAAGGTATCGCGCACCCGAAAGGCCAGAATGTTTTATGGTTGCGGGCTGTCAACGATGGGTTGGTCAAGAGTAAAGGCAGGCGTTTGCCTAGCCCTCGTGCGGACAACGACTTTACCAAGATACACTCGGTGTTGAAAGCATTTCTGTCCAATCCGCAATATCCTGTCTCTAACATCGAGCGTCTGCAAAAAGCCTGTCCTATCGACTTTTCTGATAGTCTGTTGGAGCTTGTGCCGGAGGCATACCTCGACCAGCCCTTGCTAACTACTGATGAACTTCAGAATGGAATGGAACAAGTCGTTAGAGATGCTGTTGCTTATCTAATTCGGGCGAGGAAGGAACATGAGTTGGACGACCACTAAGAAGGCAGTTGGGGAATTGTTTTCCCTGCAATCCGGTAACTTTCATGCGACAAAAGAATTGGATGCTGGAAACATACCGCTTATTTCATGCGGAGACAGTGATAATGGGCTTGTCGGATACTTTGATATTCCTTCGCAGAAGCGACATAAGAACTGTATCACCGTTGCCTATAATGGACAACCACTATTAGCGAAGTTTCACCCTTATGAATTTGGAGCTAAGGATGATGTGGCTATATTAACTCCGTTAGCACCAATGCCAAACAGAGTCTTGTTCTATGTTGCGACGCTGCTAAATAACATGACATGGAGATACAGTTACGGACGCAAATGTTTTCGTGAGAAGCTTCGCAACGTTCAAATACCTGTCCCTATAAGTGGTAGTGGAACCGGGGGGCATATTGACGAAGGCCAAATCGCAAAACTTTTCCCACTAGAATTCGAGGCGTTTCTACCTAAGCCCTCTCAGCATCAGTTAAAACTGGCAAAGGCTATGGCATGGGGAGTATTCGCTATCACCGATTTATTTACTATCCAGCGCGGGGACTTCCACTCATTAACTGCACTTGGAAACGGCGATTGCATAACTGTGTCTCGTGTTACGTCAGACAATGGAGTTGTCGGACATTACGAACGCCCGGACAAAGCCAAAGTGTATTCACCTAGCTCTATCACGGTCAGCACAGTGGGCGGTGACGCATTTGTCCAATTGGATGATTTTATTGCCACCGATAACATTCTAATATGTTCACCGAATAATCCTATGGAGATTACTACCACATTCTTTGTTGCCATGATGCTCAATTCGCAGAAATGGAGATACTCTTATGGACGGCAGTGCTACAAAGTCAAATTCTCTACAACTAAGATTCAATTGCCCATCATGGATGATGGTAAACTAGACGAAAGTTACATGAAGACCGTGGTAGAAAATACGGATTACTGGCATCTGGTGAAGGTAGCCTTTGAGTGACAATACGTGACCGAAACGACTTTTGATACAACAGCCTGACTTTTGATACAGAAGGCAGTTATGATACAAAGCCCTTGTTAAGGGAAGGGGGTCAGGGGGATAGGTTGCTAAAAAGTTTCCATATAACGCCGGCTTCGCCTCTCTTTAACCCTCCTTTACTTATACCTCCTCACCTCAAAGCGTTAATCTGACTTTACCATTACTTGCTTTGTCTAACGGATTTTTTTTGCTCATCCCTGTATTTTCTGAATTCATTAAAGGCAGACTCGTAGTCTTTAACCTTTTCATCCCATGACTTATCCCTAAATCGTTTGATCTCAGGGTCATAAACCATGTCTGTAACTTTCGTTCTGTACCAAGTATAAAGCTCAAAGTGGCAATTACAGCAGAGGTTTACAGTTGCAGACTCTGGCATACCGGCCTGCTTGGTAACATCCTTGGGGATGATATGGTGTTGGGCTACAGCCCCGAGATGACTTACATACCCACAAACTTTACAAGCTCCCCTTACGTCCGTCATAAACCTTATCCCCCTTTAGGTATTTATTTATACCTCTTTACCTCAAACCGGTAGAGCTTTATTGGTTCATCGGGCATTATGCCTGCCTTCTGGCGGCAGATGTCAATCTGGTAGTCCACACTATCTACCCCTTCAAGGTCAGGCAGAAGTAAGCCCCGCCTGAAGCCAGACTCCACGATGACCCCATACTTTTTTGGGTCTAGCTGGTCCTGGCTCTCCACAGGCTCAGGTGTGGTAAGAACATCCACGCTGTAGTCAAGGTCTTTAAGCTCACTGGGGGCAATGGGTGGGAAGCGGGGGTCTCTGGTGGATGAGCTGATAGCATTGGTGATAATCTCCTCAGCTACATTCCTCTTTTGTGGTTCAAAGGTGCCGATGCAGCCCCTCAGCTCCCCGTGTTTGTGAATGGAAACAAAGACCCCAGCCTTCTCCTTCATCTCGGGGGTAAGCTCTTCAGGCTCAGGTGTCTTGCCCTCTTCAACAAAGGTCTCCACTGTTTTCTTGGCTAATTGAACCAGCGGCGGCAATTGTTCAGCTTCAAAGGAGGCTACCAGGTAGCCGACACCGAATGGTCCTTCGTAGGAGAGAATGTGTGGTGTTACTGATAGCCCCTGTAATGCTCCAAGAAGAATAACAATAGAGCGCAAGCCGCATTCCCCGGCATGCTCAATCAGGTCTTCGTCCAGATTAAGAACAGCGTGGGTATCAAGGCGGGACAGGGCATCCACCAGCTTTTTATCAAATACTTTACCTTGGGGGTCGTAACCGGCAGGGGCACTGGGGAGGAGCCGGTGAGACAGGTCGCCGCTGGCTATTAAAGCTACTCTCTTACCGGTTTCAGTTGCCGCCCTATTTATTGCCTGCCCAAAGGCGAAGTGAGTGCTCAGTGGTAGCCAGCAGAAGGTAAGTGGGACCATTGGAATACCCTTTACTGCCCGAAAAAGGTAATACATCGGCGCCAGCACCCCGTGGTCGATGTCGTAGCCGGTTTCACCAATAGATTGTATGGGAATACCAGCAGCATCTGCCTCTTTCTCAATGGCAGAGACCACGCTGAGGTCATTATCAAAGTGGTAATCGGGTCCCGGGACTCCCCAGTTGCGCAGGTTGCCACTTGAAGATTTTGCCGTAACTATGCCCATAGCGCTAGGATGAGAGACACCATGTGGGCTAATCACCAGGATAGTTTCGGGGTTTTGTTGAGCCAGCTTATCTGCCAGCTTTTCCATAGCTTCTAGTGTCGCTGAGATGCGTCTCTCCTCTCCCCGGCCTATATCCGGGACCATTAACGGAGGGTGAGGGACGATGCAGCCAAAAGTAATTCCTATCATATGGCACCTCCAGTTTACTTGGGATGAGTTGTGGATGTTCTGAAATTGAGTTCCGCCCCGCAGAACTTGCACCTTGAATCTTCCAGACCCACCACCTTGGTTTGATAGCCAAACCTTTGGACGATGAGCTTACCACAGGAGTAGCAGATAGTGTTCTCGCTCTGGTGTCCGGGAACATTGCCGGCATAGATAAACTTAAGCCCAGCTTTTTGCCCGATATCATAGGCGTGCTCCAGAGTGGATACCGGGGTTGGTGGTAGGTGTATCATATGGTGATAGGGATAGAACCTGGTTACATGCCACGGCGTTAGCTCGCCAAGCTCGTCTCGTATCCAGTTGGCAATGCCCTCAAGTTGCCGGTCATCATCATTCATAGTGGGTATGATGTTGGTAACGACCTCGACATGCATATTCCACTTAGCTTTAGCCCGCTGGGTAACCTCAAGTATTCCTCGCCAGCCGCTTACCTTAGCCAGCTTGCGGTAAAAGGAGTCGGAAAAGCCCTTAATATCGACCCGCCACGCATCCAGGTAGGGTCCAATAGTATCCAGTGCCTCAAGGGTCAGGTAGCCATTGGTCACATAGACGGTATACAGGTTATTCTCCTTAGCCAGCTTGGCTGAGTCAAAGGTATATTCAAACCAGATGCTAGGCTCATTATATGTCCAGGCAATACCATCGCATTTGTGGAACTTAGCCAGTTCTATTGCCGCTTGAGGCTGGATTTCCGGAGAGCTGCGCCACGATGGGCTAATCTCGGCGGAGGAGATTTCCCAGTTCTGGCAGTGCTGACAGTGAAAGTTACACCCCCAGCCACCCAGGGAGAAAGCCTGACTACCAGGGAAGAAGTGGAATAACGGTTTCTTTTCAATTGGGTCAACGGCTACCGATGATGCCTTGGCGTAGTTCATATTGTAGAGTACACCATCTTTGTTGTGATACACCTTGCAGACACCAAACTTACCCGGACCTATGTTGCAGTGCCACTGGCAAGTATTACACCGCACCCTGGAGTTGGGCAGCTTTTCATAGAGCATTGCTTCACGCATTGCTATCTCCCCCTGTTACCTCTTAACTTAATTATACCACTCGGCTGTTATCAACTATAGGCTGGAGGGCATAGATTTTTGAACATATTCGGGCGCGGTAATCCCTAGCCAAGGAACGATATGCTCAGGTCAGATAGATAATAGCTATCCCGCCGATAATCATAGTAATAGCGATGAGCCGTAGCGCCAGCATTCCCCTCCCGTAGTGCCACTCTAGAAGCATTGGAGAGACACGGCTCAGGATGAGAGCGTATATAACCACAAATATGGGACGGCTGCTGATAATTGTAGAAACTAGAGACACCGGTCCTCTCTCCATCGCCCAGAATAACAGCACTACTCCTATCATTACCAGTGCCTCATTAAGAGCGATTAAGGTCAGGGCTGAGTTCCGCTGTTTCATATTGCCCAGTTCTTTGAGAATATGAGGGCGCAATGAAATAAGTAGGAACACGCCAGACATACAGAAGGCGCCAATGCAGTACATATTCCAGAAGGGAACATAGGTTAGAGCGTATTTGGCAGTTACATGTGCCACTGCCATAAGCAGGCTGGAGCCGATAAGGAGGAAGAATAAAGCACCCGGCCAGGTAGTAGAACCACCGGGGCTCCGTCTAGCCGAGATTATTACCGCTCCGGCGACCACGATAATTATTGCTATCCACTGCAGGTAATATAGTGTCTCTCCCAGAAGCAAAACAGCCATAATAGCTACGAAAACAGGGTAGGTGCTGGCTACCGGTATCACCCGTGACACCTCTTCCCTTTTCATAGTATAGAGCAGGATGGTAACAGAGATAGTCCGAAGTATACCGGAGGCTACTGCCACCGTTAACGGCCAGATGCCAATGTCCTGAGGTAGTGGAAACAGGTAAAATAATACTAACCCGTAAATCAGAGTAACAAAGCTCACCGGCAGCAGGAAAGCCCGCAAGCTTGGCATTCGCCTGGAGATGAGGTGGCTATCAATAATGTTCACCAGCCCAAGGAAGGCGGTGCCGAATATAGCTATGCTAACCCAATCAACCGGCATCAGCACTTACTCCTATAAAAACAATAAGTTTATATTATAACAGGCTTGAGGCAAGACTTCCTGCCTAATGTTTAATCATAAGTTAGGCTATTGCCAATTATAGACTGTATAGTGATATCTACTGTCACCCTCACCCCCTTTGTCCCCCTCTCCCTCGAGGGAGAGGGGGAAATGATATTAAAAAGAGGGGCGAAAGCCCCTATCAAACACCCTTGACTGCTTGGCTACTGGTAGGTAGACTGACTAATTGTAGCCTTGATGAGTTAAAGTCAAATGAGAGGAGCTATGCTAGGGCTTCGTGCTTGTAGGGTGTGATGAAGTATCTTTACGTATTCATAGATGTATCTGGTAACTATGATTTTTCTCCAAAGGGTACAAAATATCTTGTCCTCACTAGCATACTTTGTACTGACTCTAGCCCGGGCATCCCTGAGCTTTACGAGCTGAAGCACAAGGTCATTGATGAAGGGGTGGATTTAGAATACTTCCATGCTGCTGAGGACAGGCAGGTCGTCCGGAATAGGGTCTTTGACATCATTTCTACTTTAGCTCATTTGCGAATTGATAGTATTATTGTGGAAAAGAGGAAGACCGGGCCCTCGTTTCGACCACTTAGGCGCTTTTACCCGGTGATGATTGAGAACCTTCTCAAGTATCCCTTTGATCCTAAAGGCATAGATATCCAGAACTTTGACAAGGTCTTCATATTTATGGACAGAGAATCAGCTCGACGAAGCGAAAGGGAAGCACTAAAGAAGGCAATCAGACTATACATAGCTAGACATTTGGGGAACATCCCGTATGTCCTTTGCATGCACCATTCAGGGACACATCCATATTTACAACTGGTCGACTACTGTAGCTGGGCCATATATGTAAAGTGGGAAAAAGGAGAATATAGACCATATCAGAAAATAGCACAACTAATTAGCAGTGAATTCCCGGTCTTCCGCTATGGGATGATGTTTTGGTATTAAAAAGCGACCCCCCCGGCAAGCCTTACGGCAGTACCCCATGGGTACGTTTACCGGGGGGGGACCTTTCAACTCACGGGAAACAAACGTTCTAGTTACCTATAAATAAGGATCTCATAGCTGATCCCTTGTTACAAACTTGTTGAGGTGTGTTTAGAAGTATTCAATGACAGCTATACCCCTTGAGCTTACTCACTTTCCTCCTTTTGTAGATATTCTTCATTACTTTGAATTGCTGCTGACGGAGCCCTCCAAAAATTAACCTTCCCTTCCCCTTAATAAAGTGGATAGGGTTAATAAATAATCTCTTCCAATAGTGCTTCGGTCCCTTGACTACCTACCTACTAGCAGATAGACTTAGATAAAAGGGTAGGCAATGAAGGTTATCGGGCTTACTGGTGGCATAGGTAGTGGCAAGAGCACCGTGTCCCGGTTTCTGGCTGAACTGGGGGCGGTCATTCTGGATGTGGATAGGGTGGGGCATGAAGCCTTCAAGCCTGATACTGAGATATGGCGGCAGGTGGTGGCTGCCTTTGGCAGTCAGATTCTTACCCCTTGCCGTGATATTGACCGTGAAAAGCTGGGTGAGATAGTGTTTGGCAATCCTGAGTCCTTAGCCCGGTTGAACCAGATAATGCACCCCTGGATGTATGAAATAGTAACGGCTCAACTTGATGACTACCGGCGTCAGGGAATGGATGTAGTAGTCCTTGAAGCTCCGCTGCTAATTGAAGCCGGCTGGACTTCATCAGTAGATGAGGTTTGGGTTACTGTAGCCTCTGAGGCTACCGTGTTAAGCCGACTTGAGGAACAGAAAGGGCTGTCTCGCCAGGAAGCTCTAGCTCGCATCCACTCCCAGCTATCCTCAGAGGAGCGGATAAGGCATGCCGATGTGGTAATAGATACTGATTGTGACCTTGATGAGTTAAGAGCCAGGCTAGGAGAGCTATGGCGGAGACTCCGGGCATAAAAGGTTTCACTGCCATCAATCCACCTCAATCAGTTGGCTTCCCGATGCCTTGAACAAACGGTCGAAGACAGCTAGTCCGATACCCTCCTTTGGTGGGGCGAGAGTTAAAATGTAGTCGACCCCCCTATCATCTAGGGTCCGCATTGCCGCAAACAGTTCCCTTGCCACATCTTCCATGGTAACAAAAGAGCCTAAGCCTATGGTAACCACATCGTCATCGGTG
This sequence comes from uncultured Dehalococcoidales bacterium, assembly GCA_964595695.1. Taxonomy (GTDB): domain Bacteria; phylum Chloroflexota; class Dehalococcoidia; order Dehalococcoidales; family DAOVUZ01; genus DAOVUZ01. The sequence goes on along the minus strand of CAZQRE010000009.1, from coordinate 5,739 downwards.
AAATGGCAAAGCTCTTCTCGTGGAACCATGACCCCTATTTGATTCCCTGTCTTGAGTTCTTTGAGCTTTTCTCTCATGGCTGCGATAACTTTTTCCCGGGACTTACCCCCAAATAGCAGCACTTTTGCTCTCGGTGCATAATGCTGTTTCATTTGACCGGGTGATTTGAAAACCTCGGCTTCTATTCCTAGGCAGACCGAGACCTCACCCAGAATCTCTACCAAAGACTCCCGGCTCACGCCACCTGGTCTCAGGATGGTCGGTGGTGAACAGGTGAGGTCAAGCACGGTGGATTCGACACCAACCCGGGTGGCACCGCCATCAAGGATTAGCTCTATTTTCCCGCCCAAATCCGCTATCACATGCTCCACTTGGGTTGGGCTGGGGCGCCCAAAGCTATTTGCTGAAGGGGCAGCTATGGGAACCCCGGCTTCCTTTATTAGGGCTAGGGCATTTTCATTTTGGGGCATGCGTACCGCCACCGTAGTAAGACCAGCGGTGACGATATCAGGTATTTCACCCGCTTTTGGGAGAACGAGAGTAAGAGGGCCAGGCCAGAAAGCATCTATTAAACGCTGTGCCACCTCAGTGATTGCGCTCACCACTGAACGGAGCATGTCTATATTGGCAACATGAACAATGAGCGGGTCAAAGGTAGGTCTTCCCTTGGCTGCGAAAATCTTTGCCACTGCCGTTTTATTGGTGGCGTCAGCTCCGAGTCCGTAGACAGTCTCGGTGGGAAAAGCCACCAACCCGCCTCTGCGGATTACATCTGCTGCCAGCTTTATATTCTCTCTGAGATTGGCGTTGACGATTTGAGTTTGCACTTAAAACCCCTTAACAGAGGGATGTGAAAAAGCTAGAGATGAGGTTGAGTCGCGCTTTAATACTTTGATGCTCCTATCTCCTCCATCTTTCCGGTTACGGTAAAGACTACCCGCTCACAGATGTTGGTTACTCGGTCGGCAATGCGCTCCAGCTTTAAGTGGAATTTTATCCCAGGTCTAGTAGCCTGTTATATGCCTCTAGATACTTTCTACTGGTTTCCTCAATTACCTCGGGGGGCAATTCCGGTGCCGGCGGATTCTTATCCCACTCGAGCCCGTCTAAATAGTCCCTTGCAAATTGCTTATCAAAACTCGGTTGAGGCTTGCCCGGTTTATATTCTTCTTTTGACCAGAACCGGGATGAATCTGGAGTAAGAAGCTCATCTATTAAAATAGCTTCTCCATCACAAATCCCGAACTCAAATTTGGTATCGGCGATGATTATCCCTCTTTCCTCAGCGTAATCCGATGCCTTCAGGTATATCTTGAGGGATGCCTGGCGCAGCTTTGAGGCAAGCTCCGTCCCCACCAGATTTTGAAGCTCGTCAAAGGTTATGTTTATATCGTGACCGGTTTGGGCTTTAGTTGAGGGGGTGAAAATAGGCTCTCGCAATTTCTCTGCTTCCTGAAGCCCGGGAGGAAGCTTGATTCCAGACACCGACCCCTGGCTCTGGTATTCCTTCCACGCCGAACCTGAAAGATACCCCCGCACGATGCACTCAACAGGGATTGGGTTTGCCTTTTTGACCAACATTGCCCTTCCTTCTAAAAGCTTCCTTTCCTGCTCAGGGAGAAAGGCAAGTCTGAGCGGTAGAAGGTGGTTGGCAATGATGTCCTGGCAAAAATCAAACCAGAAAAGGGAAAGGGCAGTGAGGACCATGCCCTTTTGTGGGATGCCACTGGGGATGACCACATCGAAGGCAGAAATCCGGTCGGTAGCCACGATGAGGAGCTTGTCACCCAGGTCATAAATATCCCTCACTTTTCCTCTTTTAAAAAGCTTAAGACTTTTCAAATCGGTATCAAGCACTATGTCTTTCATCTTCCCTATCTTGCCTCTATCTTTATTCCGGCATTGTCTCCAGCTATTTTAAACAAAATGTCCACAAAGTTCAATCTGACCCGGTCTGCCTATGTGACATGTTGGCAAGCAGGCAGGGGCTCTGGGTAAGCCTGAGCACTTGACACCTTAGTCGGGCAATTGGTAGAATGGGCTTTTGGTGGAGGCTAAAGATTTACGCTATTATTGAAACTGGCGGCAAGCAATACAAGGTAACCCCAGGTCAGACTATAGATGTAGAACGCCTGGATGTGGCTGAGGGTAGTACCGTTGAGCTGGATAGGGTATTACTTATTGCCGATGGTGACAAGGTGACTGTAGGCACTCCCACTGTTGGTGGAGCAAAGGTAATTGCCACCTCGCAGGGGGAGGGCAAGAGCAAGAAGATTATTGTTTTCAAGTATAAGCCGAAGGTGCGTTACCGCAAGAAGACAGGACATCGCCAGTTTTATACCAGGTTGGCAATTGACAGGATAGTTGAGCCGGTTAATAAGGCGCCCCGGGGTGAAAAAGAGGTGATAACAAGTGGCACATAAAAAGGCAGGCGGCACCAGCCGCTATGGTCGTGATAGCAAGGCGAAGCGGCTGGGGGTGAAGAGATATGCTGGACAGCAGGTGCATGCTGGGACTATTTTGGTTCGTCAGCGGGGGACGCGCATTCACCCTGGCAATAATGTCGGTGTCGGCAGGGATTATACCCTTTTTGCCTTAATTGATGGCGTGGTTAAATTTGAGCCGACTAGCAATAACCGGAGGAAGGTTAGCGTTTACGCTAGCTAAATGGTATGAAAGAGAAGATTCACCCCCAATATTTTACCGATGCCACGGTGATTTGTGCTTGTGGCAATACCTTTACCACCGGCTCTACCAGGAAGACACTAAGGGTTGAGTTATGCAGTAAGTGTCACCCCTTTTTCACCGGGGAGCGGAGAATGGTAGATACTGCCGGCAGGGTGGAGCGGTTTAAGCGGCGCTACAAGATAGAGGGTTAAACAGACATACTTGAGGCGGCAGGAGCGTGTTGATAAACCGCTCCTTTTCGTTTGTTAAGGGGTTTTGTTGTGGCAAAGAAATTCTACTACGGGGGTCAGGCGGTTATTGAGGGGGTGATGTTGCGCGGGCAAAAGACGGTAGTGACCGTAGTGCGTCGGCCTGGTGGTGGACTGGCTATGGATGTCCGACCGCTGTCTGCTATCTATACCGGTTGGATGAGGCAAGCTCCGCTAATACGGGGCATCATTGTTTTAATTGAGGCTATGGTTCTGGGCATTAAGACCCTGCTCTACTCAGCTAGTGTGTCGCTGGAGGAGGAAGAGGAGAAGATTTCGGGAGGATTAGTTTTGGTTATAGTTGTCACTTCCCTGGTCTTGTCTGTTGCCCTGTTCTTTGTCGCTCCCCTTCTCATCACCAAGTTACTTGACCCTTATATCGGTTCATCTCTGGTATTTCACCTGATAGAGGGCCTTATCCGACTGACTATATTCATTGTTTACCTCAGGTTAGTAATCCTATTACCTGACATGAAGCGAGTATTTGCTTATCATGGTGCCGAGCATAAGGTGATAAATGCTTATGAGGATGGCGCTCCACTGGAGGTAGACGCCGCCAGGGGATATAATAAGGCTCACGTGCGTTGTGGCACCAGCTTTCTGTTTGCGGTTTTGATTATAGCCATTGTGGTTTTTGCCCTTATTGGTCGACCTTCGGTATGGCTGATGGTGTTGTCGCGAATTCTCCTCATCCCGGTTATTGCTGGCCTTAGCTATGAGGTTATCTATTTTGGCGGCAGGCACAAAAACAATAGTCTGGTCAGGGCTATTCTTGCCCCTGGATTGTGGTTACAGGGACTGACAACCAGGGAGCCCGATGATAGTCAGTTAGAGGTTGCCCTAGCGGCATTAAATAAGTTAGTGGAAGCTGACCAGCTTGAGGCGGCGGCTCAGGATTCCTCTTGATGGCTTGCCTCCTTGACAGGACACTTTAGCAGTATTGGTTAGACAGGCTACCGTTTCGATACAATAAAGGTATATTCTTTTGTTTAAGACTGTTTTGGAGAGGGTTTAGGCTTCTCAATTCGGCTAGATACTTTCTTTATGGCAAAGAGCTTACTAATATCAGTATCGGCATATAGCTACTTCGCTTTTGTTAGACAGAATTTGTGGTCTGGGTCATACCACATCAAATAGAAAATGCTCCCAGTCTTATAACCTATTATTCTTGGTTTGTTTCCTAATCCTATTTGGAATAACTCTTCAATGTCTATTTGGCGTTCTTCTAATCTGCTGTAGCATTCTCTAGGTATTTCATCCAATCCCCAAGGATGACAATGGGGCTTGCGTTTTACTTCATGCCATTTTAATCCTTCATATGATTGTAGGATTTGAACTATTTTCCTTAAAAAATGTATTATTTTGACTTTACACCAACCGAACTGATGGTGGTCGTAATCAATATAGTTGTTATGAACACGCCATTTGAAGTTTGTGTCATCGAAACTGATTGGGTCAGTTAGCTTCCTAGGAGTTCTATCAAACTTGGGGTTTACACCCTTTTTCTTTGAGGGCTGTCTCTTGCCCATTAGACTGGCTCGCAATCGGGTGACAAAGAGCTATAATATTCGGCCAATGACGCTTGAGTAATCTCATTCTCGCAATTCTCCCCGAGCGGAATTCCCTTACGAGCATCATTCCAAGGCTGTTCCATGTGTGTTAAGTCGCTAATCCATTGAGCAGGCTTATCGCCATAAGCCTGCAATATAGCATCTATAGTCTCTTTTTCTTCTCGTATTAAATTGCCTGCATTTCCCTTCTCCAAGCTAGAAATTCGGAACTCCCCCTTGTGCTCATTATATAGTTCCCGCACAACAGGGCCACTTGCCCAAGCTTGAATCTCTTCTGCAAATATAGGCTTTTCGTCCCAAACAACAGACCATGCTTGGCTATAATAAACGAGCTTTTGCAGCTTCATTGTGGTCATAGGGCCTTGCTTCTCTAATATATATTTAGCAACATCAAATACACTAGCCATATCTACCCCCTATGTCATACTCCTACTATAATTTTAACACTATATATGGCTTTGTCAACACCCACACTATGCATTGTAGCACATATGTTCCATTATCGCAAGTTACCTGTGTCCAAGGTATACTTACCCCTTTTGTATATCTTGTTTGGTTAGCTGTTGAAAAAAGCAGGTCTTATTACCGGTGTGACATACCGGACCTGTAGGCTGTGCCATAACCAGAATGGTATCGCTATCACAGTCCTTCCATACCGAGCGCACCTTGAGACGGTTGCCTGAGGTTTCTCCCTTGTGCCATAACTCCTGTCGGCTACGACTGTAAAACCACACCTCGCCACAGGATAAAGTTCGGCGCAGGGCTTCCTCATTCATATAGCCCAGCATCAGCACCTCACCGGTATCAGCATCTTGAGCTATAGCCGGAATAAGCCCCTTTTCATTGAATTGTAGATTGTTTATCAACCCCATCCCCTTAGGTTTTTTATTTGGTAACCCTATCCCCCTTTTTTCCCCTTCCCCTTATCAAGGGGAAGGGGGAGATAATGTTTTAGAGGGGCGTCGCCCCTCTAAACCTCCCTGACTACTAGAGCACAGTGGCTAGGGCTTGTTTCAGGTTGATGTCTCCGGTATAGAGTGCCTTGCCGATTATGGCAGCCTCTACGCCAAGCGATTTAAGCATCTTGAGGTGGTTTAGCGATGAAATGCCACCGGCGGCGATAATAGGTAAACTGATGGTATTGACCAGCTCAGCGATAGTGGTAAAATTTGGCTCGGTGAGGGTGCCATCACGACTAATATCAGTGTAGCGAAAACCCTTTACCCCAAGGT
>CAZQRE010000008.1:0-17186 GCA_964595695.1 uncultured Dehalococcoidales bacterium | reverse complement strand
GTAGAGTCCCTGCCTTCCAAGCAGGTTGTCGCGAGTTCGAGTCTCGTCTCCCGCTTTGTGGGCTCGTAGCTCAGTGGCAGAGCGGTCGGCTCATAACCGATTGGTCGTAGGTTCGAATCCTGCCGAGCCCAGTTACCTTGCCGGGTAAGTTATATGAACTAAAGCTAGTGAATGTTTAATAAGGTGATTTTGGAATGCGTTAGTGTTACTATCGTAATTAGTCTGATTATAATCACTGGGGGATACAGCCTTGGCAAAGAAAAATAAACCCAGCGTGGTAAGACAGGAGCCAGTGGTGGATGTTGAACATATTAAACGGCGTCTGGATATGGTAGACCAGCGTTTAGATAGTATTGACTCAATGGTTACCGCAGTTGCTGAGCGAGTAATGAACCAGCCTATCACCCTTAATATAACCTGCCCCCACTGTGGCAAGAATATAGAGATTGCCATCATAGGTAGTGAGAAGCCAGTGAGATAGGGTAGAGATATGAAATCTTAGAGAATAGGTAGGTATCTTTTTAGTTCGTATTCAGTTACCTGAATGCGATACTGGTTCCACTCAATTTTCTTATTCTTGATGAAGCTATCAAAGACATGGTCACCCAGGGCTTTTCTTACCAGTTGGCTATTTTCGGTTAGGCTAATAGCGTCCCATAAGTTTATGGGCAGACTGCCTATACCTCTTTGTTCTCTCTGCTGGCTGCTCATCTCAAAAACATTTTGTTCGATAGGGTCGGCTAGTTCATACTTCTTCTCAATGCCCTCCAGACCGGCAGCTAGCATCACACTGAAAACTAGGTAGGGATTACAGGCAGGGTCTGGAACCCTAAATTCAATTCTGGTAGAGTTTTCCTTTCCCGGTTGATACTCAGGGACTCTAATCATGTCTGACCTGTTTCTCCGTGCCCAGGAAAGGTATACTGGCGCTTCATAGCCAGGAACCAGTCGCTTATAGGAATTAACCCATTGGCAGACAACGGCTGTAATTTCTGGGGCGTGTCTTAGTAGTCCAGCGATATAGTGTTTGGCTATTTTGGATAGATAATACTGGTCATTTTCATCAAAGAAGGCATTTCTGTCGCCTTTAAACAGTGACTGATGCACATGCATACCACTGCCGTTGACGCCGAAGATAGGCTTAGGCATAAAGGTAGCATAGACACTATTCTTTAGCGCTACTTCTTTAACCACCAATCGGTAGGTCATAATATTATCAGCCATCGTCAAGGCGTCAGTATAATTTAGGCCTATCTCGTGCTGACTGGTAGCCACTTCATGGTGACTGTATTGAACACTGACACCCAGTTGCTCCAGGGCAAGTATAGTTTCCTGTCTCAAGTCACTGGCCATGTCTAAGGGTGTTAAATCAAAATAGCCCCCTTCATCCAAGATTTGTGTCCCCTCTGCATTTTTAAAGTAAAAATACTCCATTTCTGGTCCTACATTGAAGGTATAACCCAGGTCACTCGCTCTTTGTAGGTTTCTCTTTAATACATATCGGGGGTCACCATCAAAGGCTTGCCCGCCGGGTCTTAAAATGTCACAGAACATTCTGGCTACCGGGTGTTGTGGCTGGCTCCAGGGTAAGATTTGGAAGGTGGTAGGGTCGGGCAGAGCCAGCATATCACTCTCGTCAATTCTGGCGAATCCTTCAATAGATGAGCCATCAAATCCAACACCATCTGCCAACGCTTCTTCCAGTTCTCTTGGGGTGATGGAGAAACTCTTAAGAAAGCCCAAAATGTCAGTGAACCATAGTCTTATCAATTTGATATCCTTATCCTTGGTTATCTTGAGGATATGTTCTTTAGCTTTTTCCTTGGCCTCAGCCATTTTTATAACCCCCTATTGATTTATTTATCAGCTATCTGATAAAATAACATATAAATCTTGATTTATATCCCCTTACTATTTAGTTCTTTAGTAAGTAACCTTTTACCGAGTATACACTGAGTAGCGCCAAAAATCTAGGGCTGTGCTTAAAAGTTGACATAAATCAATTAGTGATGGAGGGTAAACATGGAGATAGCGGCTAGAGTCAGCCGAGCTAAATATGACGTCTTTCGATGGAGATATGAACTTAGCGTACCGAAGAAGTTAGCTCTGGCACTGGGCATGGCTTGCCTCATTGGTCTTGTGGCTCAGATTAGAATCATAATTCCATGGAGTCCGGTACCGGTAACGGGACAGACCTTTGCTGTGCTCCTCGCTGGTGTGCTCTTAGGAAGGTGGTGGGGAGGCGCAAGTCTGGCTATCTATGCCGGGCTTGGTGCTGCCGGAGTTCCCTGGTTTGCCGGTTTGAGCAGTGGACTGGGTTACCTTGCCGGACCCACCGGCGGGTACATAATCGGTTTTATCCTGGCTGCTCTCTTCTTAGGTCATATCACCGATACTTATATTAGGTCAAGAAGCTTCCTCAGTATGCTGGTGCTCATGCTCTTGGCAAACTTTATCCTCATCTATGTTCCGGGTCTCCTTCAGCTTGGGTTATGGCTCAATTTGGTGAAGGGAGAACCGGTATCCTTTACTACCCTCCTTGGCATGGGGGCTCTTCCCTTCGTAGCTGGCGATATAACCAAGGCTGTTCTGGCAGCAGCCATAGCCAGAGGAGTAACACCGAAATCAGCTTACAATGGTGAGGTAGACAAAGGTAAATGGGCGAATTGGCGCATCCCTTGAAAATTGGGGTGTATCATTCCCTTTAATAAGGGGGAGGAGGGTAGAGTTACAAAACCTGCCAAGGCGGCTAAACAGGAACCTCGGGTTTATTTGCTTGACTGTGAGTAGGGCATCTTGTAGAATTATTGTTATATTGGTGGGCGGTTAGCTCAGTTGGTTAGAGCGCTGCGTTGACATCGCAGAGGTCACTGGTTCAAGTCCAGTATCGCCCACATCGCCATCAGTTCTATCTGAGGAGCTACCATTAAGGGGGTTCCTTTCTATTTTGGGGTATTGACAGAGATGTTAATTACAGATAAATTGAGGTTATGAAAGTTGGCAAAGTCCTTTCTAAGGCAAGTAGTATCCTAAACAACATATTGAACTACTTCCAGAGAAGAAGAAAAGAGAGACTATATGAGCAGTGGGTACAGAAGGCTGGTTTGCCCCCTGAAGCCATTCCCCGGCAAGAAGTTCATGAAGATATAAGACCGAAAATAGAGAAGGAGCGATTACACCAGCCCATACTATATATTCTGCTTGGGGCTTCACTGGTCATATTTTGTGTGGGCTTAATCATTCTTATTGTGCAATCCTGCTAATTGATATACTGCAATTCTTTACTGCGACTAAGTTCTCGCAAGCTCTTCGTGCTGCCACCAAGCTCACCAAGCCCTGGGCTAGTTAATCCCCCTTGAGTTTCTGGAACAGTAAAAAAATTAAAAGAAAAGTGATGTGTCACTGATATACTGGACGAGTACACGGACTGGACAAACAGCGAATTATGTGCTAAAATATAGGTTGAAATATAGGTTTGGGAAGGAGTGAAGAATCGTACAAGGGGGTAGAAAGTGAACTGAAGCGAAAGGATGATATATGATCCGGGGTTTTCTAGCCACCTTTCCCCCCGCAGACAGATAATAGTTCAATCCTCCCCCTTACAATGCACCGGTAACGCCATCCATTATTTCCCCTCCTCATCAAGCTCTTCTGGAACCCACCAAGCTTTTTTGCATGCTATTCCTAAATCACCCCTGTGTTGAGTATCTATCCCCCGGATTTTACTCCTGTATAGGGCAGGAGTAATCATCTGCTTTTGCTATTCCAGATGAAAGGATAGTGTAGCAGTATGTTGGTTACTAACAACCGAATTGATATTGATAGGCAGCAGGTGTTGCATAATATTGGGTACGGTACTGATTACAAGCTGTCGACTCGCATCGCATCTTTGATTGATGAGTATGTAGAGAACGCTTACTATCTTATTGAACCATCATATTCATGTGTCATCAGGGACATCGAGTACGTTCAGGGCTCCATCGTCGTTATCGAGGGTTCGATTATCTTCGAAAGCCAAGTCATTGCTCCGCTGCTGGAGCAATGTGAAAAGGCTGCGGTGTTCTTGGTGACAATAGGTGAGCACTTAGAGGAAACGGCCTGCCGGCTGGCTGAGGATGGGCTCATAGTTCAAGCAACTGTGCTGGATGCAATAGGGTCAGTTGCTGTTGAGAGGGTAGCTGACTTCGTCCAAGGCAGAATAGGAGAGGTGGCTAGTGCTGAGGGGCTTTGCATAAGTCAGCGCTTTAGCCCTGGCTACTGTGATTGGGACATAGGTCAACAGAGGACGGTCTTCTGGGCTGTGAGCGGTGATTCCGTGGGAATTCACTTGACCGATGGGTGTCTGATGATTCCCCGTAAGTCGATATCAGGTGTTATTGGTATTGGCCCTCGTGATGGTAATGTGGAGAATTATAACCCTTGTAAAACCTGCGACAAACATGATTGCCAGGGTAGGAGAGGGATGTGATTCGAAAGGGATTGCCTGGGGGTAGCTTTAAGCCCCTCACCGAGGAGTCTATACATAGGGTCCACCAGACCGCAATGCGGGTAATCGAGGAAGTAGGCTTTGAGGTAAACTCGGAAGCAGCGCTAGAACTGTTTAAGACGGCTGAGGCATGGGTTGACCAGGGAAAGCACCTGGTGCGCCTGCCCCAGAAAAGGGCTATGGAACTCATCGGGATGGCGCCTTCCGAGGTCAGGCTCTGTGGCCAAGATGAGAAGTATGACATCATCCTGGGTGGGCACCGGGTATACACCGGAACCGGGGGGACTGCCCTCTATGTCTATCACCCCGACACTGGTCAGAAGCAGCCGGCTAGCCTGGATGACCTGAAGCGCATTACCAAACTGGTTGATAAGCTGGATAATATTCACCTGTTCGTGCTGTCCACCTATCCCACCGAGCTGCCCGTAGAGCAGGTGGATGTAAACCGCTTCTTTGCCGGACTGGACAATACCACCAAGCATGTTATGGGAGGTGTTTATACCCTCGATGGAGTGAAGCAGGTGATACGGATGGCGGAGTTCATCGCCGGCTCTGGTGACAGACTTCGCCAGCGTCCTCTCATCTCCATGATAACCTGTAGCATAAGCCCCCTGAGGATGGACGGGCAATATGGTGACCTGGTGGTGGCCATTGCCCAGGCTGGCATTCCTCTGGTGTGTCCCGCTGAACCTCTATGCGGGGCAACCTCACCGGTGACCCTTGCCGGAAACCTGGTAATCCAGACTGTGGACTCATTAATGGGTGTAATGCTCACCCAGATTATTAATCCAGGGACACCGGTTATCTTCGGCTCAGTAGCTACCAACACCAACCTCAGGGACCTCAAGTATCTGGCAGGCTCCGTTGAGATGGGTCTCATCAATGCGGCAGGCGCCCAGATGGCTCAGTTTTACAAACTCCCCTTCTATGCCACTGGTGGTATGACTGACTCCAAGGTATTGGATGTCCAGAGTGGCTATGAGTCTGCTCTCACCAGCCTGCTCTGTGCCCTAGCCGGTGCCAATTTTATTCACGATGCTGCGGGACTCATGGAATTCGCACTAACCGCATGCTATGAGAAGTATGTTATAGACAATGAGATACTGGGGATGGTGATGAGAGCCGTTGATGGCATAAAGGTCAACGATGATACCCTGGCCTTTGACCTTATCAAGCAGGTAGGTCCCGGGGGTAATTTTGTCACCACCAAGCACACCAGGCGCTTTATGCGGAGCGAGCACTATCAGCCCTCCCTGAGCGATAGGGACAGCCGGGAGGAGTGGGAGGCTAAGGGTAAGAAGACCATTCTGGAGCGGGCAACAGAGACTGTGGAAGAGCTTATAGCTAGCCACAACTGGAGCTTGCCCGCTGATATAAGAGAGCAGGTGCTCTCAGAGATTCAGGGCATCGTGGACTGATATGCTGTTTAGCAACTCCATCTGTCATTCTGAGCGTAGCGAAGAATCTGGAGACCCTTCGCTAGCACTCAGGGTGACAATTAAACAATCTGTGGACTGATATGTTAATAATTGGGGAAAACATTAGCGCATCAAATAGGTCTGTGGCTGAAGCCATCGCTCGGAGGGACAGGGAATTCGTGGCGAGCCTGGCCAGAGCTGAGGCTGATGCCGGCGCTGATTTTATTGATGTAAATAGCGGTATGAAGAATGGCTCCCAAGAGTATGAAGCTGCAACCATGGAGTGGTTGGTGGAGGTGGTTCAGGGAGCTACGGACAAGCCGCTGGCTATTGATAGTGAGGTTGTGAGTGTGGTAGAGGCTGGGCTAGGCAAATACCATGGTAAAAGACTAATAATCAACTCGGTCACTGCTGAGCCTGAGAGGCTAGCATCCATCGGTTCTCTAGCCGCAGAGCATCATGCCTGGCTGGTAGCGCTGGCTATGGGGACGAACGGGATACCCAGCAGTGTGGAAGAGCGTCTAGCCGCCTGTGAGCAAATAATGGCACACTTGACTCGGTTAGGTTTGGAGGCAGAGCAGATATTTTTCGACCCCCTGATACTTCCTATTGCTGTGGATTCTGCCCACGGGATAGTTACACTGAAGACCCTGGAGCAGATTAAATCTCGCTATCCAGGTGCCAAGACCGTGTTAGGTTTGAGCAACATCTCCTACGGTCTACCCTGTAGAAGGCTGGTTAACCGTGCCTTCCTGCTAATGGCAGCCTATGCTGGACTCGATGCCGTTATCTTGAATCCGCTTGACGCCAAAATGATGAGCTTGGTCAAGATGGCTGATATGCTTACGGGTAAGGACCCTTCGTGTAGGGGATACGTCAGGGCTCACCGGAAAGGCACTTTAGTAGACTAGGAGGGATGCAGTGGCACGGCAAGGGGTACTAGTAGAACCTTACCACAGGCTCAAACTGGAGCAGGTGGAACAGATACACCGGGCTTCCCTGGCGATATTGACTGACCCTGGTGTGGTTTGTTTCAACCGCCAGGCTGCTGAGGTCTTTGGCGACCACGGTGCCGAGGTCTTGTCCATCAACCAGGGAGGTGCCGCCTGCTGGCTGCTCAAGATACCGGGAACGGTAATCACCGATGCCGTGCAGGCAGCACCAAAGGTGGTGAAGCTTGGAGCACGAGACGAGAATAACTGCCTCATTCTTGACGGACGTGAGCCTAGAGTGCGCTTCGCCTCGGGCTCCGAGGCTAACAACTGGCTGGATGTGGAGGTGGAGGCTTTTGTCAGTAAGCGTAACCCAGGCACCGAGGTTGAGTTCCCCGTGTTCAGGGTAGAGAAGGGCACGGTGGACAGGCTAGCCAAGGCAGCTCTTCTCTGCGAGCATCTGGATTCCTGGGACAGCTTTCTGCGCACGGTCAATATTCAGGACGATGACATCACCGATGATAACAAGGATGTTAATAAGTTCTTCGCCTCACTAAACAACACCACTAAGCATGTGATGTCTGGGCTAACCGAGCTCAGTCAACTGAGCAATGTGGTCAGGATGTCTCAGATAATAGCTGGTGGCGAGGACAGGCTAAGGGAGAATCCCATCATCTCTTTCATCACCTGTATGGTAAAAAGCCCGCTACAGCTTGTGGACGATACTACACAGAAGGCAATAGAGATAGCCAAGAGCGGCATCCCCCTGGTCATCTCCAGTTCCCCCCAGGGCGGCTCTACTGCCCCTATTAGAGAAGACGGTATGGTGGCTCAGATTAATGCTGAAATCCTAGTGGGTATAGCCTTAACTCAATTGGTAAACAGGGGTACTCCTGTGCTCTATGGCAGTGTGCCCGGTAGAGCCCGCATGGATGACCTTTGTGACACTTACGGAGTCCCTGAGTTCAGCCAATATAACATTGACTGCGTCCAGATGGCACGCTATTACGGTCTACCTTGCTACTCCACCGGGGGTGTCTCCGATGTAAAGGTGCCGGGGATACAGGCATCGGTGGAAAGGCTATTTTCGCACATCCTGGTGACGCTCGCTGGTCCTCAGTATATTCACTATGCCTTTGGTCTTCTGGAGCGAACCAATACCTTCTGCCCCGTTCAGGCGGTACTGGATGATGCCCACATAAGTATGGTAAAGAGATTTGTCAGACAGCCGATAGTGACTGCTGATAGGATTTCGGAATCTCTGAAGCAGATACGGAGTGTCATGGGCACCTCCGATAAGCTCTATATCCTCTTTGTGCGGCGAGCGCTTCGTTCTGGGGAGATTACACCCCCATATCCCTTCGAGGGTAAAGATATGGTAGACGAGACACTCTTTTGGGCGCAAAAGAGGATGGAGGAGATTCTGTTATTGCCACCACCCCATATAGACAAGCAGGTCGTGGATAGGGTGTTTCAGGAAGTGCCTGGTCTGCTGACAAGACTGAGAAATTGATAGGATCGGAGGTCGATAATGACAGAGGATATACTGGCACTCATCAAGGAAAATGTCATCCAGGGAAGGATAACCCGGGATGACGAAGGCTTTGATGAGGGTTTGGTGGGGCAGGCTGGGGTCAGCGAGCTTACCGAGACAGCCCTTGCCCAAGACATTGGCTCCCAGGATATAATAAAGTGGGGACTAACCGAAGGCATGGACATCGTGGGGCAGAAATTTGAGGCTAAGGAGTACTACCTTCCAGATATGCTGGCCTCGGCAAAAGCAGTGGGAGCAGTTATGGAGATACTGGAGCCCTACCTCACCAAGAGTAACATCAAAGCCAAAGGCAAGATAATTATGGTTACGGTGAAAGGAGACTTTCACGATATTGGGAAGAACATAGTCTCAATACTGCTACGAGGTGCCGGTTATATGGTTAAGGATTTAGGGAATGACATTGACCCTCAAGTTATCGTAGCTGCGGTGAGGGAGGAGAAGCCTCAGTTTCTGGGGATGTCTGCCTTGCTTACCAGCACCATGTTACGCATGAAGGACACCATCGAGGCACTCACCGAAAGTGGGATTAGGGACAAGGTGAAGGTCATCATTGGCGGGGTTGCCACCTCAGAGGAATTTGCCCAAAGCATAGGTGCCGATGGCTACGGTGCTGACGGCTTTCAAGCAATAAGGGTAGTAAATGCGTTAAACACCAGTCGGGAAGATTAGACGAGCTTATGACTGAATTGGATGCCTATAATGAAGCATTGCAAAGTGGACTCTACCAGAAGCGCAGCGGGCTGCTGGGGAAATATGACAACGTGCGCTGCTTCTGGGAGGATGAGGAGCTTGGACTCTACCTCAGACCATACCTGAAACGGCTGGTAGCTGGAAGGAAGGAGCGCGGTGAAGGGCTTCGCCTTCTAGACCTGGGATGCGGTAGCGGGGACGGCTTCGAGTTCATCACCAGCATCAACGACAGCAAGTCCTTGATTTTAGAGCACAACGCAAAGGTTATAGAGCCCGACATGCTTAAGTTCTACCAAGGAATTGATATAAACGAGGGGCTGCTGAGGCAAGCCCAGGCTATCTATGGCAACAGAGAGAATATGGGCTTTATCCATTCGGACTTTAACGACTTTGACCTTGGCGCTGAAGAACCCTATGAACTGTATCTAGCTAACTATGGAACGCTATCCCACAATACCGATGAGCAGACTATAGAACTCTTGAGCAACATCGCCAAGCACAGCCAAGATGGCGCCCTCATCATGGTTGACTGGCTGGGGCGCTACTCATATGAGTGGCAAACACTGTGGGCAAAGGACCTTGAGCATAACCAGTGGATGGACTATGCCATCTCCTATATACACTCAAGCGATGGGGTAAAGCCGCCAGAGCTGACCTGTTTCCCACTAAGGATTATGGGATGCCAGGAGGTTCTGCATATTTATCAACAGGCAAAGAGGAAGGCTGGAGGAGTTATCACATTGCGGAAGCTGGCTGACCGCTCCTCATTCGTGGGGCGCCACATGGACACGGCTCAATATAATCCCTACTGTCAACCCCTGCGCCGGATGGTCAATTCTCTTTTTGAACCTGGCCTGTGCACCAATCTAGATGAGGTACTGGTTCTCTATATCCCCGGAGATGGCTTCACTGAGGTAAACGCCTACCACCAGAGGTTCGCTAATTGCTGGAACTACCTGGTAACCTATACCAAGGCACTACTTGACGGAAGCAAGCTCCCGGAAGCACTGACAGAGATGCCTCTGCCTCTTAGGAGAGCGACCAGTGCTATGAAGGGCGTAGTGAGAGCAGCAGCTAGGATGAAAATAGGGAATCCTCGGGCTAGCCTGGTCGAGCCGCAATTGGGCTACTGCCTCAGGGAGCTCGAGATGGGGCTTCAGCGGGGGCAGGGGTGCGGGCATGGGCTGGTGGCTATCTTTGAGGTGGTGAAGTGAGAGTTTTTGCCATTATCTTGTCGGAGAATTTATAAATATGGCAGGTATAGCAGGTATAGTAGGAACTAGCTCAGGCAGTGAAGACGTCTTAAATTTGATGTTGGGCAGGTTACATCACCGGGGACCTGAGAGCAAGTGGATACACCGTGGAGAGAGAGTAGCTCTTGGATGCTGTGTTCTACCCTCAGAGGCTCATCATTCAGGAAGAACGCACTCACGGATGGCTGACACAGTTGCCGTAATTGATGGTCATCTCTACTCTGAAGATGGGGTGCAGTTGCCTGGAGCAGACCTCTTGGTTAGCCTTTATAGCCGATTTGGTCCTGCATTTGTCGAGTGGTTGGATGGCGATTTCGCCCTTTGTTTAGCCACTGATAGCGAGCTAATATTAGCTAGGGACCCCGTGGGACTGCGGCCGCTCTTCTATGGCTATAAAGATGGTGAGATCTACTTCGCCTCTGAGATGAAAGCCCTCCTCGGTTTATGTATAGAGGTTGTGGAACTGCCGGCGGGACATGTCTATACTCAACGACAGGGACTTCAACCATTCAAGAGCCTGCAATATTCGGTTCCCGACTTTGACAGTCCTGAGGAAGCGGCTCGCATTCTGGCCGACCTACTGCGAGGGGCGGTGGAGATGCGGCTGAAGGATGGCAATGTTGGCGGTGTCCTGCTCAGCGGCGGTCTGGACTCAAGCGTTATCGCCTACCTGGCAAAGGAATTTCAGCCTAACCTGAAGACTTTTACCGTAGGTACTAGCCTAAGTGACTCTGAAGACCTGAGGCGGGCACGAGAGATGGCACAGTATTTGGGTAGTGAGCACCATGACTATATCTACGGGGAGAGAGAAATAGAGCAGGTGTTGCCTCAGGTCATTTACCACTTAGAGTCCTTCGACGAGGACTGTGTATATGGGGCAGTAGCCAATTATTTCGCTGCCAGGCTGGCTGCTCAGCACACCAACTGTGTGCTATGTGGTGAGGGAGCCGATGAATTCCTGGGCGGTTACCACGAACTGAAGGAAGCCAGAAACGAAACAGAGTTTCTTCAGCTTACCGAAGACCTAGTTGGCAATGCCTACCATACCGGGCTGCAGAGGCTTGACCGAATGATGGCAGCTCACTCACTGGAATTTCGTCCCCCTTTCTTGGATGGCAGAGTCACTGCATTTTGCTCCAAAATTCCTATGGCATGGAAGGTGCATGGCGAGAAAAAGGTTGAGAAATGGATTTTGAGGAAAGCCTTCGCCGGCTTGCTGCCTGACCACATATTAAACAGGGTGAAGCAACCGTTTGCCTCAGGAGCTGGCTCAGCAAAACTTACTGAATTAATCGGGCAAAGAGCTGGACGTGGGGGAGACTATTTGTATAATCGGCAGACTAAGTCCCATATATTACTTAAGTCCGAAGCTGAAATATACTACTACCAGATATTCAAGGAGAAGTTCCCCGAAGCTTCTTTCGAAAAGCTAGTCACCAGGTGGGACCCTCTTACTAGGCGACAATAGATAGCTGGTGACGAGCCTCAAATCATCAAACTACCCACTGGCTACGACCTTTAGCGACTACACACCGTCCGATTAGTCTGGCCCTCGGGGGTGCGGTTGACGCTAGTTTGCTCATATTGCTCGGCTTTGTTATGATATACTGGATGGTGAAAGCTACACCGGGCAAAGAGATATACTAACCACCGTCGGCTTTGTCACCGGAAAGAGGATGGCAGCTAATGGAAAATAGGGATGTCAAACTGATAGAGGAAATCCTGAGCCTTAAGAGGGAAAGGGATGCTGTTA
Organism: uncultured Dehalococcoidales bacterium; assembly: GCA_964595695.1. Classification (GTDB taxonomy): domain Bacteria; phylum Chloroflexota; class Dehalococcoidia; order Dehalococcoidales; family DAOVUZ01; genus DAOVUZ01. Next base: position 5,099 of record CAZQRE010000008.1, on the reverse strand, counting down.
TCCTAGCTCATAACTATCAACTGGGTGAGGTTCAGGATATTGCCGACTTTGTAGGTGATTCTCTGGAGCTAAGTCAAAATGCCGCCAAAACCGAGGCAAAGGTGATTGTATTTTGCGGAGTCCAGTTTATGGCAGAGACTGCCTCTATCCTCTGCCCGGATAAGATAGTCTTACTCCCAGATATACATGCCGGTTGTCCTATGGCTGATATGATTACCGCTGAAAGGCTGAGGGAGAGGAAGAGGGAACTCCCAGATGCTACTGTAGTCTGCTACGTTAACTCCTCGGCGGAGGTAAAGGCAGAATCAGATGTTTGTTGCACCTCGGCCAATGCCGTCAAGGTTATAGAAAGCTTAGATAGTGAGGAGATACTATTTGTCCCCGACCAATACCTCGGTCATTATGTCTCCACCAAGACTGATAAAAGGATGAGCCTCTGGCCTGGTTTTTGCCCTACCCATATTAGAATACAGCCGCAGGATATCATCAGGCTAAAGAAGGAGCATACGCAAGCTAAAGTGGTAGTTCACCCCGAATGTAGGCCAGAGGTGATTGCTCTGGCTGATGAGGTCTTGAGCACAGGTGGGATGTGTAGATTTGCCCAAAAAACAGAAGCTGAGGTGATAATCGTGGGGACAGAGATTGGAATAATACACAGGCTGAGGAAGGAGAACCCGGGCAAGAGGTTTATTCCTGTCTCTGAACAGGCAATCTGCCCCAGAATGAAGCTAATCACCCTGGAGAGTGTCTTATGGTCTTTACAGGAGATGACTACCAGGGTTAAAGTTCCCGAGGAAATCCGCTTGAGGGCAAAAGCGGCTGTGGATAAGATGCTTAAATAAGGCTAGGGAAAGGGTGGTGGTGATGGTGAAAGAAATTACCAAATACTCGCTATATTTGGAAACCCATAAAATAGCATGCCATATTGCAATTCCCACATCTCGTTATACACTGCATCAAAAATCTCTCTTTGGCTATGACCTGGATTGACACCGAGCAATTGAGACGCACCATAAATATGTTCCATGGTTTATCAAACCCTGTTCTCATCCGGGTTGTTGCACTTATAGCTTGTGGCTGGTATAATAAGTTTTGTGGATGCTGCGTGACTGGGGTGGTTACAACCTCTCGTTCCTAAACAGGGTGGGAGGTTTTTACTTAAATAGATTGAGAGGACTATAGCCACGGTTTTTGACAAGGGGCAACCGACAACTGAGGGTGAAAAGCTGGAGATAATGCGTCATTCCGCAGCTCATGTTATGGCTGAGGCGGTTCAGTCAATGTTCCCTGATGCCAAGTTTGGCATTGGACCGGCTATTGAAGCTGGCTTTTATTATGACTTTGCTCTACCCCGCTCACTCAATCCTGATGATTTAAAAACCATTGAGGCTAAGATGAGTGAAATAATTGCTTCAGATGTGCCTTTTGTTAGAGATGAAGTGGCTAAGAAAGAGGCTCGACGATTGTTTGCTGCTCAACCCTATAAACTGGAGTTAATAGATGAAATTCCAGATGATAAGGTTAGCTTGTATCGGCAAGGTTCGTTTGTTGACTTGTGCCGTGGTCCTCATGTAAGTTCTACCGGGGAAATAAAGGCGTTTAAGCTGCTTAGCATTGCCGGCGCCTACTGGCGGGGTGATGAGAACCGCCCTATGTTACAGCGAATATATGGTGTTGCCTTTGACACCAAGGAGGCTTTGGCAGAACACCTAGAAAAACTTGAACAAGCAGCCAAGCGTGACCACAGGAAATTGGGCAGGGAGCTTGACCTGTTCAGTATCCACGATGAAGCTGGTCCAGGGCTAGTCCACTGGCACCCCAAGGGGGCAGTAATACGCCGTGTTATTGAGGATTTCTGGAGGGAAGAGCACATCAAGCGGGGCTATGATATTGTATACACCCCTCATATTGCCAAACTAGATTTATGGAAAACCAGTGGTCATTGGGAATTCTATCATGATTATTTATATAGCCCGATGGAGGTGGAGGGACAGGAGTATATTCTTAAACCAATGAATTGCCTGGGTCATATCTTAATCTATAAAACAAGGCGGCACAGCTATCGTGAGCTACCACTGCGTTATGCCGAGCTGGGCACTGTTTATCGCTATGAGCGTTCTGGGGTGTTACATGGGCTGTCCCGGGTCAGGGGCTTTACCCAGGATGATGCCCATATTTTTTGCCGATTTGACCAATTAGAAGACGAGGTAATAGGGGTTCTAGATTTAGCTCGCTTTATGATAAATACCTTTGGCTTTACCCATTACCAGGTGTTACTCTCTACTCGACCTGAGAAGTATGCTGGCTCTATCCAGGTTTGGGATGGGGCTACAGAGACATTAAGCCAGGCTCTGGCTCATCTAGGGCTTGCCTATAAAATAGACCCGGGAGAGGGCGTATTTTATGGACCTAAGATAGATATTAAATTTGAGGATGCTCAAGGCAGGGCGTGGCAGGGTCCCACTATTCAAGTTGATTTTAACCTCCCCCAGCGGTTCAATGTTACCTATATTGGCGAAGATGGCAAGGAGCACTTGGTGGCGATGGTACATCGCACTGTCCTCGGTAGTATGGAGCGCTTCCTCGCCTCGCTTATTGAGCACTATGGGGGTGCCTTCCCGGTGTGGCTGGCGCCACTTCAGGTAATAGTCATACCAGTAGCCGACCGCCATCTGGACTATGCTCATAAGCTGGAGGCTGAACTTAAAAGCGACGGGGTACGTGTACAAGTTAATGCTCGGTCGGAAACAGTAAACCTTAAAATTCGGCAGGCGCAACTTGATAAGATACCGTATATGCTGGTGGTAGGTGACAAAGAGGTAGCTGCTTCTACAGTTTCCATCCGTTTGCATAGCGGGGAGCAACTGGCTTCCCAATCCTTTGATAGCTTCAAGAAAACCATTAAAATGGCTATAGTAGACAAGGTAAAAGACTTGAAGTTATAATGAGGGCGTTTATCATTTGATTAGTATTAAGGGGGTATGCTATAGTTTCTATCTACAAAATACCTGTGCTTGGCGGAGGTAAGTAAGGACATAATTAAGAATCTGCGGGTTAATGAGCGGATTATAGGTAAAGAGGTTCGCCTCGTGGGGGAGGAGGGGGAGCAGTTAGGGATTATGCCCTTGTACCAAGCACGGGAGATAGCCAGGGAGCATAATATTGACTTGGTTGAGGTAGCTGCTACCGCAGTTCCTCCAGTATGCCGCCTCCTTGACTATGGGAAGTATAGGTATGAGCAAGCTAGGAAAGAGCGCGAGGCGAGGAAGAGTCAGAAGGTCTCCCTGCTGAGAGAGGTCCGATTACGACCCAAGATTGGCGACCATGATTTTGAGGCTAAGACCAGGTCGGTCAAGAAATTGCTGAATGGCGGGGACAAAGTTAAGGTGACAGTAATGTTTAGAGGGCGTGAAATTACCCACCCTGAAATTGGCCGGAGGTTATTACAGAGAATGGCAGAATCATTAAACGAGGTAGCCTCTATTGAGAGACAATCAGTGCTAGATGGGAAAAGGATGATTATTATTCTGTCACCGACAGTTACTCAAAAAACTAAGGTAAAGGAATCTTAGAATGCCGAAAATTAAAACTCATAAAGGGGCACAGAAGCGCTTCCACATTACCGGTAGCGGCAAAATTATGCGGACTAAGGGGCCGAAGAGCCACCTGCGTCGCCGAAAATCAAAACGGGTTAAGCGCCTTTTTGATGAGATGATACCAGTAAATCCTAGTGATAAGGCTCGAATAAAAAGGCTTTTACCCTACGGTGTCAAGTAAATAAGGGAAGGTTATTTAGTAAAGGGATTAAAAGGGGCGAAGCCATGATAAGAAGATGTTCATATCATAATTCCTTCCCTCTCCCCTTATGAAGGGGAGAGGGATAAAGGGTGAGGGGTTGGTAAACAATTTATGAGGAGGATATTTTGCCACGAGTAAAGAGAGGAGTAACCGCACATCACCGACATAAGAAGGTGCTAGCCCTGACCAAAGGGCATAGAGCAACCAAACATTCCCTTTATCGCCGAGCTCATGAATCTATGCTCAAGTCACTAAGCTATGCTTACTTCCACCGTCGGGAGCGGAAGGGCGATATGAGACGGCTGTGGGTTCTGCGGGTTAGTGCTGCTGCTAGAGCCCGGGGTCTTATTTATAGCCAGTTTATTGATGGCTTAAGAAAATCCGGCATTGAAATCAACCGCAAGATGCTGGCCGACATGGCAGTCAGGGAGCCTGACACTTTTGCCAACTTGGTAACTATAGCTAGAGGGAAACTTCAGGACTAAAATATAAGGTTGTTTAACCCTATCCCCAGTTCAAGGTAAGATGTTACAACAACTTGAAGAACTAAAACAAAATGCGCTTCAGGAACTAGAGACTGTCAATAACACTAAGGAACTGGAATCCTGGCGAGTTTATTATCTGGGTAAGAAGGGTGAGCTAACCAAGGTTCTACGTAGTTTAGCTACACTGCCTTTAGCCGAGAGGAAGGCTGTTGGCGCCTATGCTAACGAGGTTAAGACTCTTTTAAGCGACAGTCTAAAGCAAAAAGGTCAGACCTTCCGTGAGGCGCAGCTAGCAGTATCGGCTAAAAGAGAAGCCATTGATATTACCCTGCCTGGTCGCCCCTTTCCCATAGGTCGTTTACATCCGCTTACTCAAACAGTTTATGAAATATGTGACATATTTGTCGCTATGGGCTTTCAGGTAGTCGAGGGACCAGAAGTAGAGTGGGACTACTATAATTTTGAAGCATTGAACATGCCTAAGGAACACCCGGCTCGTGATAACATGTCAACATCCTGGATTGATTTTGAGACCGAGGGTGATGAAAGACGCATGCTACTACGCACCCATACTACTTCGGTAAGTGCCCGGATTATCGAGACTATGCCGCCCCCGATAAGAGTGATTGAGCCAGGCAAGGTGTATCGCTATGAGGCTAGCGATGCTACCCATACCCCTATGTTCTGTCAGATTGATGGACTGGTAGTAGATAGAGGTATTACTATGGCTGACCTGAAGGGGACGCTTTATGAGTTTGCTCGTCGTTTCTTTGGCCGGGACACGAGGGTGCGCTTCTGCTGTGACTACTTTCCCTT
>CAZQRE010000007.1:0-17928 GCA_964595695.1 uncultured Dehalococcoidales bacterium | reverse complement strand
CAGTAAGGGAAATCTCTATACTCCGGCGTGATGTTATCTCCTTTCGCCGCATCATCTGGCCAATGAGAGCGGTTATTGGCAGCCTGGAACCCAAGATTCGCCGTTTTACTAAGATGGATATGGCGGTTTACTTCGGGGATATGGTTGACCATGTGGATAAGATTTGGGATGCCTTAGATGAATATAAAGAGGTAATTGAAGGGCTAAACGATACCCATGATTCACTGGCTACTAATCGCACCAACGAGGTCATACGAATACTGACCATCATCGCCACTATTCTCCTTCCTATTACCGTAGTCTCAAGCATCTTCGGAATGAACATCCCATTGCCTTTCCAGAATTCCAGCTACTCCCTACTACTTGTGTTCCTTATCATGCTAGTCATTATTAGCAGTATGCTCTACGTCTTCCGTCGCCAGCACTGGATTTAGTTACGGCCGGATGTAGAAGGCGAAGGCTTTGAAATGAATGTCTCGCACCGCTTTGTGATTATTGCCGTCATCTTTGTCACCTGCCTAATCACAGCCAATATCATTGCCGTAAAGGTGGTAAGCCTCGGTCCCTTTATCCTGCCTGCGGCTGTAATTATTTTCCCTCTGAGCTATATCTTTGGTGACATCCTCACCGAGGTCTATGGCTATCGCTGGGCGAGAAAGGTCATCTGGTTAGGCTTCGTTTGTAATCTCATCTTCGTCATCTTTGTCTGGGTGGGGCAGGTTCTACCCCCGGCTCCCTTTTGGGAAGGGCAGGAGGCTTATGTGCGTATCTTGGGCTACGCGCCGAGATTGCTCGTTGCTTCCTTTTGCGGCTACCTCGTTGGTGAGTTTGCTAACTCCTTCGTCTTGGCGAAGATGAAGATTTTGACCCGAGGGCGCTGGCTATGGAGCCGGACTATTGGCTCTACTATAGTGGGGCAAGGGCTGGACACCTTAATATTTATTACCATAGCCTTCATCGGCACCCCTTCGTTCGTGGTTATGATGATTTTATATCACTGGTTGATGAAGACTGGTATTGAAGTCATTGCTACCCCGTTTACCTACGCCGTGGTCAACTTCTTGAAGAAAAAAGAGGCAATTGACACCTATGATTACCAAACAAGGTTTAACCCCTTCCTCGTCTCAGATTAGAAATGGGTCAAATTCCCCGGAGGAGGGTTATCAATAGACAATGAATATCCAGGTCTTGGGGGCACACAACTGCGAATCACAAAATTCAAAGCTCATCAGTCTGTTAATAGATGATGTCCTGGTTATAGATGCTGGTGGGCTTACCTCCAGCCTATCATTTGCGGCTCAGCAAAAACTTAAGGCAATCCTGCTCACCCATCATCACTACGACCATGTTAGAGATGTCCCAGCTATAGCCATGAATTTTGCTCTCCAAGGCAGCACTATCAATGTCTACGCTACGCAGTCGGTATATGATGCCCTTACTACTCACCTATTGAATGACAAGCTTTATCCTAATTTTCTGAAGCAGCCTGAGGGGAAGCCGGCAATTAAGTTCACCATAATGGAACCGTATAAACCCAAGCCAGTTGAAGGCTACAGTATCCTGGCTATCCCGGTAAATCACTCTGAGCTTACTGTTGGTTACCAGGTTACCTCCCGTGACGGTAAAGCAGTATTCTATACCAGTGATACCGGGCCGGGCTTGACTGACTGCTGGCAGAAGGTATCACCCCAACTACTTATTATTGAGGTTACCCTACCAAATAGGTATGAAGAATATGCCAAAGAGTCGGGGCACCTTACCCCGGCTCTGCTCAAGCAGGAGCTGGCTACCTTTCAAAGGCTTAAAGGCTACCTGCCTCAGGTAGTTCTGGTTCATATGAGCCCAAATCTGGAGAAGGAGATAGCGGCTGAAGTGGCCACCGTAGCCAGAGCGTTAAATAATCCAATCACCCTGGCCTATGAGGGAATGCAACTTCACCTGTAAGAATAATTTACCCACTTGTAGCCGGCTATGATGGAAATAAAATTCTTTGCTGATAACAATGTAGGCAAGCTAGCTAAGTGGCTGAGGATGATGGGCTATGATACCCTGTTCTTCAATGGCAGTGATGACTCCAGTATGATAGCTATTGCTCTAGCCGAAGGTAGAGTGATACTAACCAGAGATACCCAGATTATGAGAAGACGGGTAGTAACCAGTGGGCAGCTCAAAGCCATTCTTATCCAGGGTGATGAACCTGAACAACAAATGTGTCAGGTAATAGACAGCCTAAACCTGGATTGCCAGTTCAGGCCGTTTACTATTTGTTTGGAGTGCAACCAACCGCTGTTGCCGAGGAGTAAACAGCAGGTGAAAGACCTGGTGCCACCCTATGTTTTCCAGACACAAGTTCAATATGTGGAGTGCCCTACCTGCCACCGCATCTACTGGAGAGGAACGCACTGGCAGGCAATGACCGAGAAACTAAAGAAATTTATGAAAGGTTGACCATAGTTCAGCAGTATCTAGGGAACTATTCTTGCTATCTGAGAGCGGGCAGGGTTGACAGGGGGTGAACAGGAGTCTATAATTGCCACGGCAGTTGAGAAGTGCCGGGTGCGACCAACCAAGGGTTGACATCGCCAATCCGGGTCTTATATAATAGCCAAGTATCTAATTCACGAATGAATATGATAGTATTCTTAACGACTGCAGTTTTTGTCTTTTTGGTATATCTGGCTTTGACAACAGCTTCGGGTGATTTGCTTCTCTGGAGTAAAGAAGAGCTAATTGTCGGGGCTGTTTTTGCTGTAATAGTAGCCGCAATAACAAGGAAGATGTTCTTCAAGAAAAACCTTCTCTTAAGTAGAGAAGCGTCAAGAAATGAGGTGTTATGAAGGTAGGAGTTCCTAAAGAGATAGTTGCGGGTGAGTGCCGCGTGGCTCTGGCACCGGAGACAGTTACTAAGCTGGTAAGCGCGGGAATAGAGGTATTGGTTGAATCAGAGGCCGGTAAAGCGGCCTTCTTGCCTAATGACATGTATGAGAAAAACGGTAGCACTATAGTGTCTGATACTGCTACTCTCTTCGGGAAGAGTGATGTCATCCTCAAGGTGCAACGACCTGTATTCAACGAGGCTTTGGCTAGGGATGAACTAGATATGATGGCCGAGGGTTCGGTGCTTATTGCCTTCCTTCAACCCCTGGTCAACCACGAGCTGGTGAAAAGGTTGGCGCAGAAGAAAATTACTAGTTTCAGTATGGATGCCATTCCCCGTATTGCTCGTGCCCAAAGGATGGATGCTCTCTCCTCTATGAGCTCAATAGCCGGGTACAAAGCTGTCTTAATTGGAGCCAATATGTTGGGAAAGTACCTACCCATGATGATGACAGCTGCGGCCACCATGCCACCGGCTAAGGTGCTAGTGCTGGGAGCAGGTGTCGCTGGCCTACAAGCTATTGCCACGGCACATCGTCTCGGAGCCGTAGTAGAAGCTTTCGACGTCCGTCCAGCGGTCAAAGAACAGGTTCAAAGCCTCGGGGCTACCTTCGTCGAGCTTGAAGAGATAGCCGAAGAGGCCGAGGACAAGGGCGGCTACGCTAAGGAACTTTCTGAGGAGACTCAGCGACGGGAAAAAGAGTTGATTCACAAGCACATAGAGGGGTCCGACATCGTCATCACCACCGCCCTCATTCCAGGAAAGGCTGCTCCCATTTTGATCACCAAAGAAATGGTAAAATCAATGAAGGTGGGGTCTGTAATCGTAGACCTAGCTGCCGAAATGGGTGGTAACTGTGAGCTCACCGAGCCTGGGCGGGAAGTGGTGAAAGACGGAGTTATTATCAGCGGACCGTTAAACCTTCCCAGCAACATGCCGATGCACGCCAGCCAGTTATACTCTCGAAATATATCCGCTCTTCTGCTTCATCTTGTCCGGGAAGGAGAGTTGCACTTCGACTTTGAGGACGCAATCACCAACGGCTGCTGCATCACGCACCAAGGTGAGGTACGCGGGGACTATAAAGCTCTGGTGAAGTAAAAGGACAGAGCGAGGAAGACTGGCGAGGATTTCAAGCATTAAAAGGAGAATACAATCATGAGCCAAAGCCTGATATTCTTGTTCTATATTTTTGTTCTTGCCATGTTCGTCGGGTATGAGGTTATCACCAAGGTACCACCAATCTTGCATACCCCCCTTATGTCTGGGGCTAATGCTATTTCGGGCGTTGCCTTGATTGGTGCCATTCTGGTCACTGGGCCGCAAGCTGTTAACCTCAGTGTTATTCTAGGTATGGTCGCCGTGATTATGGCTACCATTAATGTAGTCGGCGGCTTCATGGTGACAGACCGCATGCTTGCGATGTTCCGTAAAGATTGAGAGGAGTATAGATAATGGAATCCCCAGTTTTAGGCATTCCGGCTTACTTTTTGGTGGCATATCTTGTCGCTGCTGTTCTCTTTATCATTGGCCTTATGCGCCTGAGCTCTCCAGCTACAGCAAGGAAAGGGAACCTCCTAGCCGCCACTGGCATGCTAATCGCCATAGTGGTCACCCTGCTCCTTAAGGAAGTGCTGAATTACACTATGATTTTGATTGGCATAGCTATCGGGGGCGCCATTGGCGGGGTAGTAGCCCGTATCGTCAAGATGACAGCCATGCCCCAAATGGTAGCCATATATAATGGCTTTGGCGGCGGGGCTTCATTACTTATCGCTGTAGCCGTGTTCTTCAGTCTCGGTAAAGGTCTGACCCTAGAAGATTCTATAACCATCGTAATAACCGTCCTGATAGGAGCAGTTACCTTCTCAGGTAGCATGATAGCCTTCGGCAAGCTCCAGGGATTGGTCAAAGCTAGACCGATTACCTACCCACTACAAAACATATCGAACTTAGTCATATTCTTAGCCATTCTGGGTATGATGGTTTATTTGGTGGTCACCGCGGGGAGTATTCCCATATTTATAATTCTTATAGCCGTCACCCTGGTCCTCGGTGTCCTGTTAGTCATACCCATCGGTGGTGCCGACATGCCAGTGGTCATTTCCCTGTTGAACTCCTATTCCGGACTAGCGGGCGCCGCTGCTGGGTTTGTGCTGGGTAACATGTTCTTGATTATAAGTGGGGCCTTAGTCGGGGCGGCGGGTTTCATACTGACACGAATCATGTGCAAAGCTATGCACCGCTCTATTGGCAACGTTATATTTGGGGCATTCGGTGCCGTGGCGACTGGAGCCGTCGCAGGGGTGGAAGGAGAGCGTATAGTCCGGGAGGCTACTGCAGAGGACGTGGCTACTTTAATTGGCTACGCTAAGTCCGTCATCTTCGTGCCCGGCTACGGTCTGGCATCAGCCCAAGCTCAACACCAGGTGGCGGAGCTGGCTAGCATCTTAGAGAAAAGGGGCACAGATGTAAAATATGCTATTCATCCCGTGGCAGGGAGAATGCCGGGCCACATGAACGTACTGCTCGCTGAGGCCAATGTGCCTTACGATAAGCTTTACGATTTAGATGACATCAACGCTGATTTTGAGAGAACAGATGTGGCAGTGGTCATAGGCGCTAACGATGTAACGAACCCGGTTGCCCGGAATGTACCTGACAGCCCTCTCTACGGGATGCCCATTCTCAATGTGGACAAAACCAAAAGTGTCGTTATTATTAAGCGCAGTCTCAGTCCGGGGTTCGCTGGAATTGACAATCCATTGTTTTACATGGAAAAGACTATGATGTTTTTCCGTGATGGCAAGCAGGCTTTAATCCAGATAATAGACGAGATCAAGAATATATAAAAAACATTAGGTGTAGATAGGCCTCAACGGCAAGCTAAACTTACAGGATTGTTAGGAAGTCTAGCTGTCTGTTTTCTCCCCTTTCGGATTCCCCCCCTGTTTCAGCAAAGTTGACCCCAGTCTAGTATGTTGTTACACTTCAAATTAGCCTTCAGCCTTTAGATAGGAAGGTGACAGTGAAAGTTTTAACCACCAGTCAGATGAGTCAGGTAGAGCAGGACTGCGCCAAGATTGGCTTGCCTACGGGTGTGCTTATGGAGAATGCGGGAAAAGCGGTAGCTGAAGAGGTCAAACGAATCCTGGGCGCTATTGACCAGCAACGCATCCTCATCCTAGTCGGACCGGGCAACAATGGTGGTGATGGGTTAGTCGCTGCTCGGTATCTTGGTGACTGGGGAGCCAAGGTCAGCCTTTACCTTTCTAGCCAGAGACTACCGAATGACCCAAACCTTGGGCTGGTTCTTGAACGAGGCATAAGCTGTATTAAAGCAGCTCAAGATGAAAGCCTGGACAGGCTTAATGAGCTGCTGTCATCAGCTAACGCTGTTGTTGATGCTCTATTTGGCACTGGCAAAAGCCGCCCACTTCGTGGCATCCCCCAGCAAATATTAAACGGGGTTAGTCGAGCCAAAAAGGAGCGGTCAGGGCTTCACCTCATTGCTCTGGATTTACCCTCAGGGCTAAATGCCGATAGTGGTGCTGTTGACCCTGCCTGCCTTTATGTTGATGATACAATCACCCTCGGGTTTCCCAAGCCAGGCTTATTCAACCCTCCTGGGGCAGAAAGAGTGGGCAAAATCGCTGTAGCCGATATTGGTATCCCCGCCTACCTAGCTGAAGGGGTAACTACAGAGCTTATGACTAGTGACTGGGCTAAATCGGTTCTGCCTGGGCGTCCACTTGGAGCCAATAAAGGGAGCTTTGGTAGAGTTCTTGTTGTTGCTGGCTCAATCAACTACATTGGTGCTGCCTACCTGGCTTGTAGCGGTGCCATACGGGTTGGGGCAGGACTGGTAACCCTGGCAACGGCTAACAGCCTCCAGCCAATTCTGGCATCAAAGCTAACTGAGGTAACCTATCTCCCCCTACCCGAATCCTCTCCTGGCATCGTCTCCCCTGGAGCAGCCAAGCTCATACACCAACAGCTCAGTCAATACAATGTCCTACTTCTAGGCTGTGGACTGGGACAGAGCCAATCAGCCATAAAGTTTATTAAGTCAATACTTCTCAGCGGGAAGGTAGCGCTACCAGCGTTAGTCCTTGATGCTGATGGTCTCAACACTATGGCTAAAATTCCGAACTGGTGGCAACAGCTAACTAAGGATGTTATACTTACCCCACACCCTGGCGAAATGGCAAGGCTGGCCGGGGTATCTGTAGACGATGTCCAGTCAGATAGAGCAGGTATGGCTAGGAAAGTAGCTCTAGACTGGCGCAAAACGGTTGTCCTCAAGGGAGCCTACACTGTGATTGCCACGCCAGAGGGTCAATCCAGAATTAGCCCTGTAGCTAATCCCGGGCTGGCGTCAGCCGGAACCGGTGATGTCCTTACCGGGGCTATAGCTGGGCTGCTAGCCCAAGGTCTATCCCTTTTTGATGCTGCTGCCTTGGGTGTATATCTTCATGGTGAAGCTGGAGAGGTAGTTAAGGCGAGGCTGGGCGATACTGGCATGATTGCCACCGACCTTTTGCCAGCACTGCCTTTAGTTATTAAGCGGCTAAAAGAAACCTAAAAGAAAACAGATAGGGGAGTTTTAGAGGGGCAAAGCCCCATGATAGGAAGATACATTCATATCGTAATTATTTTCCCCTTCCCCTTGATAAGGGGAAGGGGATAAAGGGGATGGGGTCACCAAATAAAAACTGTTGGTAAACGACCTCTCAGAAATACTTTGAGATAGAATATAAATATGGGTGCTATGCTATTAGCCATTGATATTGGAAATACCGATACCACCCTGGGGGTTTTTGAGGGCGAGGAGCTTCGTGCCACCTGGCATATGGCTACTGGTATTCACCGTATGGCAGATGAGTATGCTGCCTTATTGCTTAACCTGCTGCACCACCAGGGGCTAGACATATCTGAGATTAAAGAGATAGCCCTGTGCAGTGTCGTCCCACCATTGATAGCTACCTTTGACGAGCTATGTCAACGATATTTTCACCTCTCGCCACTGGTGGTAGGGGCTGGGGTTAAGACCGGGGTCCGCATCCGCATGGATAATCCCAGAGAGGTTGGTGCTGACCGCATTGCCAATGCTGCCGCTGCCCATCATCTCTACGGTGGTCCGATAATCATTACCGACCTGGGGACAGCCACTACCTTTGATACCGTATCCAGAGAAGGTGACTACATGGGAGGGGCTATTGCCCCCGGTATAGGCACTGCCGCCGAGGCTCTGTTTATGCAGGCGGCAATGCTACCCCGAGTGGAGTTAGCCCGTCCTAAACGTGCTATTGGCACCAACACCATTACTGCCATGCAATCGGGAATTGTCTTCGGCTATGTAGGACTTATTGAAGGTATAGTGGCTCGTATTCAACAGGAATTGGGGGAAAGGGCTAAGGTGGTGGCTACCGGAGGCTTCGCCGAACTCATAGCCAAGGAAACAGCGGTAATTGATGTGGTAAATCCCAATTTGACACTGATTGGATTAAGACTCATCTACCTGTTGAACAAAGCCTGATAAGGGAGGTTGTTTATCAGGGGGTAGGTTGAAGGGGCGAAGCTCTCTCATAAGGAGCAGGGCTAGAAGAGTCAAAGAGAGGCGAAGCCTCCCTTATAAAGGGAGGGGGATATAAGGGGGTGGGTCGCTAAGTAACTATCTAGGGGATGAGGCTTCGCCCTAGAGGGCTCAAGCCCGAAGGGTTGTTAAACTATCTCCGATAAGGAGGCAATAATGTTAGCCAACAAAACTATAGTATTGGGCATAACCGGGAGTATAGCTGCCTACAAGGCAGCCGACATCGCCAGTAAATTAACCCAGGCTGGAGCCAGGGTTGAGGTGGTTATGACCGAGTCGGCTACTAAGTTCATAGCCCCGCTGACCCTGCGCAGCATCACCGGCCGACCGGTAGTAACCGATATGTTTGAGCTTGCCTCTGAGTTCAGCATTGAGCACATAGCCCTGGCTGAGGCGGCTGATGTGGTCGTCATTGCCCCGGCTACAGCTAACATTATCGCTAAACTGGCAAGTGGTATCGCTGATGATATGCTTACTTGCACGGTGCTGGCGACTAAAGCGCCGATTATCCTGGCACCAGCTATGAATGTTAACATGTTTGAGAACTCTATTACTCAGGATAACCTGGCTAAGCTTAAAGCCAGAGGCTTTACCATTGTTGACCCTGCCTACGGTCGCTTAGCCTCAGGCAAAATGGGTCTCGGTCGTCTGGCTGAGGTTGAGGAAATTATCGGCACTATCAAGCAGGTATTGGGCAGGAGCGGTGACCTGGCCGGTAAACGAATTGTGGTTACTGCCGGTGGCACTCAGGAACCCATTGACCCTGTCCGCCATATAGGCAACCGCTCGTCGGGCAAGATGGGTTATGCCGTGGCTGAAGCCGCCAGGGATAGAGGTGCAGTAGTATCACTGATTACTGCCCCCACCTCCCTCCCCGACCCAGCAGGCATTGAGGTTGTCCCTATTAGAACTGCTACCGAGATGAAAGAAGCAGTGGCTAAGGCTGTAGCTCAAGCCGATGGCCTGATTATGGCGGCGGCGGTAGCCGACTATCAGCCGAAGAGTGTAGCCGAAGCCAAGATTAAAAAAGACAGTCCCAGCCTGACCCTGGAGCTAATCAGGACGCCGGATATTCTGACCGAGGTAAAAGGTAATTTTATCAGGGTCGGTTTTGCTGCTGAAAGTGAGGACATAGTAGCCAATGCCAAACAAAAGCTGGAAAAGAAGCAGCTTGACATAATAGTGGCTAACGATATTACCGACTCAAGTAGCGGCTTCGGCACTGATACCAACAAAGTAACCCTCATTGACCGAAATGGCAATGTAGAAAACCTGCCCCTGCTAACTAAACGAGAGGTAGCCGACAGGATACTGGATAGGGTGGTGGAACTTTTAGCGAAGAAAGCTGGGAGGTAGGAAGATGTTGTTAATAGATGGAGTGAGATACAAAGAGTGGACGCCAGAGGGAGAGAACGCTGAAGAAGAATTAGAGCAGATGGTTAAAGAGCACGCCCAGGATATATTTGGCGAGAACTCAATATATCTTGATAAAAAGCAGAAATTAAAGTCTCTAGCTGGTATTGGCTCCATTCCTGACGGATTGGTGATTATGTTCGGAAATGTGCCAGAATGGCATATCGTTGAAGTAGAATTGTCATCTCATGACCCTTATGGACATATAGTTCCCCAAGTAGATAGATTCCTTAATGGCATAGACAACAGAGATACTCGTAATAAGATAATCGAAGCGTTATATGATGCAATATATGGTGATGAGTTCCTCAAAGTGGAAACCCGGCAAGCAATTGGGCTAGACAAAGATGTTCATAAATTCCTTTCCGACCTTATTGCAAGACCACCTACTATAGCAATCGTAATAGAGGAATATACAAGTCAGTTAAGAGAAGCCCTCAAGAAATATACTCAAAAAAAAGTGGTAGAGTTCCGAACTTTTGTAAGCGAAGGAGTAGGTTTACCTGTACATGCCCATTTGTTTGAACCTGTTTATACGTATGTACCGGCAGCTATCGTTGTTACTCCACTTACAACTCCATCTCCTAAACCTACCATGCCGCCTATCATAGGTGCTGGTGATGAGCTGGAAATAGTTATTCGGAACCCTTCGTTCATAAATTTCCATATCTTTCAAATTCCTAAAGGTAGGCGCCAGTTTCTCCCTGGGTACAAAGTTCCATTTACACTGGAAACAGACATCGGTGAAGTGCAAACTTATGTCGTGTCTGCTAAGGCTGGTACTCAGGTCGGTGACCCAAACGCGGGGTACTTTTTCCAGGCAGGTCTAGCGGAGTGGTACAGACAACATCCGACAATAAGAGTTGGAGATAAAGTAAAGATTACTGCTGTCGAACCAATGAAGAAATATCGTCTTGAAATCGTTAAATGAGGTCATTTGAAACCTATCCCCCTAACCCCCTTCCCTTAGCAAGGGAAGGGGGGAGTAAGGAAAAGAGAGGGGGTGAGGTTCAATAAATAGTCCACTAGAAAGGTAACTATGACACAAACACCAAGTATTCAAGATGAAATGCCCAAAGCCTATGAGCCGGGGAGGGTTGAGGCTAAGTGGTATCAGTTCTGGCTGGAGAAGGGCTACTTTAAGCCTGAGATAGACCCGGAAAAGAAGCCCTTCGTCATCATTATGCCACCGCCCAATGTTACCGGTGAGCTTCACATCGGGCATGCCCTAACCGACACCCTGGAGGATATTATGACCCGCTGGCACCGGATGAAGGGTGAGCCTACTCTGTGGCTGCCCGGTGTTGACCATGCTGGCATCGCTGCTCAGGTAGTAGTGGAGCAACTATTAACTCAGGAGGGGCTTACCCGACATCAGTTAGGCAGGGATAAATTCCTGGAGAGAATGTGGCAGTGGGCAAAGAAATGCCGTCAAACTATTGCTGAGCAACACCAGAGACTGGGTGCTTCCTGTGACTGGAGTCGGGAGCGCTTTACTCTGGATGAGGGACCAAGCCGGGCGGTGCGTACTGCTTTCGTCCGTCTGTATAATAAGGGATTAATCTATCGGGGGGAGCGGATTATCAACTGGTGCCCCCGCTGTGCCACCGCCCTCTCCGACCTTGAGGTAGACCACAAGGATATACAGGGACATCTGTATTATGTCCAATACCCCCTGGCTGAAAGCAATAAGGAATTTATCACCGTAGCTACTACCCGACCTGAGACCATACTTGGTGATACTGCTGTCGCCGTCAACCCCAGGGACGAGCGGTTCAAGGCTATGCTCGGTAAAAAGGCTATCCTGCCCGCAGTGAATAGGATGATACCTATTGTAGCTGATGAGGCGGTTGACCCTGCCTTTGGCACCGGGGCGGTCAAAATCACTCCGGCTCATGACCCGGTGGACTTTGAAGTGGCTCAGCGGCAGGGACTGCCTCTAGTAAATATACTGAACCCCGATGCCACCATGAACGAGAATGCCGGACCCTATGCCGGGCTCGACCGGTTCTCCTGCCGTCAGGCGATACTATCCGACCTGGAAAGAGATGGGCTTCTGGTAAAGGTTGAGCCCTATACCCACTCAGTGGGACACTGCCAGCGCTGCCAGACGGTTATTGAGCCGCTCGCCAGTAAACAATGGTTTATCAATACCCAACCCTTAGCTCAAGCCGCTATCAATGCCGTGTTAGACGGACGCATTACCATTATTCCCCCCCGATTTACCAAGGTTTACCTCAACTGGATGGAGAACATTCGTGACTGGTGCATCAGCCGCCAGCTATGGTGGGGACACCGAATTCCGGTGTGGTATTGCCAGGATTGTGATGAGCTAACGGTAACCGTGGAAGACGCTAAATCTTGCAGTCACTGCGGCTCAGCCAATATAGAGCAGGACCCGGATGTTCTGGATACCTGGTTTAGCTCGGCGCTATGGACTCACTCCGCCCTGGGCTGGCCTGATGATACCGAAGACCTGCGTTACTTCTACCCGACCACGGTAATGGAAACTGGCTATGACATTCTATTCTTCTGGATAGCCAGAATGATTATGATGGGGCTGGAGGATACCGGTGATATTCCCTTCCACACCGTTTACCTTCATGGTCTGATACGGGATGAGAAGGGAGAGAAGATGAGCAAGATTAAGGGTAATGTGCTTAATCCCATTGACACGCTGGAGAAATATGGCACCGATGCTTTGCGCTTTGCTCTATCCACGGGGACATCGCCGGGAAATGACATCAAATTAGCTCCGTCACGGCTTGAAGCCGGGCGCAACTTTACCAATAAGCTGTGGAATGCTACCCGGTTCATAATCAGAAGCCTGCCACCCCAGGAGGAATTCGTATCAGAGGTGGTTCTCGATAAACTTTCACCGGAGACTCGCCCGTTAGAAGACCGCTGGATTCTGAGCCGTCTTAGTCGCACCGTATCCAGTGTAGCCAGTCTTATGGAGGACTTCCAGTTTGGAGAGGCACAAAGGCAAATCCATGACTTCCTGTGGGGTGAGTTCTGCGACTGGTATATTGAAATAGCCAAGATTCGCCTTCGTTCCGGGGCTAAGGAGGTGCCATCACCTGTCCCGGTTCTGGTTTATGTACTGGAGACCTCGCTCCGTCTTTTGCACCCCTATATGCCTTTTGTCACTGAAGAGCTATGGCAAAACCTGAAAAGTCGCCTACCTTCAGACTGGCAAGTAGCTGAGTCTATAATGATAGCTGCCTACCCTGAGGCTGAGGATGCAGCTATTGACGCGGAGGCAGAACGGATTATGGAATCTGTAATAGAAATAATACGCTCCATCCGCAATGCCCGGGCTCAATATAAGGTGGAGAGTACCAGGTGGATTGAGGCGCAAATCTATGGTGGTAAGCTTACGCCAGCTATCATTCCCTATTCTCAAGCTATCCAGACTCTGGCTAGGGCAAGACCGATTACTTTCCTGGACAAGAGACAAGAAAGTCCACCAACTGAGAATGCCCTGGTACTGGTGCTCAAAGAGACCGAGGTGATTATACCTATGGGAAGCATGGTTGATGTGGAAGCTGAGAGGAAACGGCTACAGAGGGAGATAGAACAAAGCCAAGCCGAGGTGGCTCGACTTGAAGCCAGGCTGAAGGACAGGGCATTTCTGACCAGGGCACCAGCGGCGGTGGTGGACAAAGAACGCCAGAAGCTAGCTGCAATTAAAGACAAGCTGGAGAGGCTAAGGTCAGCCTAAAGGCTGAATGCCCCCTATCCGTGTTTTCTTACTAGACCTATACATTGAACAGGAAGGTAATTACATCACCATCCTTGACGGTGTAGCCCTTGCCTTCCAGTCGAAGAAGCCCTTTCTTGCGAGCTTCAGATAAACTACCACACTTCAGCAGGTCATCATAGGTTATTACCTCTGCCCGAATGAAACCCCTTTCCATATCAGAGTGAATTTTTCCCGCCGCTTTAAGGGCATTAGTGCCATCTTGAATAGACCAAGCTTTAACTTCACCCGAGGCTATAGTGAAGAACGAAATTAACCCTAATAACTCATAGGACAGCTTGATAATGCGGTCAAGTCCGGATTCGCTCATACCAAACTCAGCACGAAATTCCTCAGCGGCACTATTATCTAATTGAGTCAGCTCCATTTCTAACTTGCCACACAGGGTAATAATGCGACATTTTGGTCGTGAATAACGTGAGTTTAGTTCTGCCTCTAAAGATGATGCCTGGGGTAGCTGGTCTTCGCCAATATTCACCATTATTAGTAGTGGCTTGGCAGTAAGAAACTGGTAGTTAGCCATAGTTCTGAGCTCATCAGTGGTTAGCTTTAGCTCCCGGATGGGCATGTCTTTCTCTAAATCAGCCTTGACCTTCATTAGCAGTTCCTGTTCCCAGAGAAGGTCTTGGTGCTCAGGCTGCTTAGCTCCTCTTAAAGATATCTTTATTCTTTCTAGTCTTCTCTCCAGTAACGCTAAATCAGAAAAGGCAAGCTCTGCGTCTATAGTGGCAATATCCTGCTCTATGTCCAGACCACCTTCAATATGAGGTTTGCTTTCATTGGTTAAGGCTCGGACGACATTAATCAGAGCATCTACATTGCTAAGCTGGCTCAGCAATTGACCACTTATAGCCTTGTCCTTGATTGGAGCACCGGTATCAATGTATCTTACCTCAGCCGGGACTACCCGCTTCGGGTGAAGGATGTCGGCCAGTATTTTAAGGCGGGGCTCTGGAACCTTAGCTATTCTGATATGTGG
Organism: uncultured Dehalococcoidales bacterium; assembly: GCA_964595695.1. Taxonomy (GTDB): domain Bacteria; phylum Chloroflexota; class Dehalococcoidia; order Dehalococcoidales; family DAOVUZ01; genus DAOVUZ01. The sequence goes on along the minus strand of CAZQRE010000007.1, from coordinate 3,299 downwards.
GGTTGAGCTTCCGGTATCAGCTTTACCTCTGGTCAAAGCGTTGAAAATAGTCGTTTTTCCGCTTCCAGCTAGCCCGGTGATGCCAATATCAATACTCATTTAACGACCTGACTTTATTATTTCTCTGGATTGCTGAAGGGCAAGGTCTCTTTCCTCACGAGTTAGCTGTTCATTGCTTGCCATCTCCAACAAAGTGAGAAGTGCTTCATGTGTGCCTATCTTGCTCAGCAGTTGCATAGCTTTAATCCTTAACTCGACAGGAAGCTCCAAGTCGGTGGCAATAGCATTTAGCTTCTTTAGTTGATTGGGCTGTTCTGACATTATATCTCTCCTCTCGGCTCCGGCAATATTTGCCAGATGAGGTATTATTAAACTTGTATTTATTCTACCCTTTGTGCCATTATTGTTCAATAGAGATTATTTATCAATCTAACCCCTCTAAGCACTCAGAAAAATCTTTTGTATGGTAAAATGGGAGACCTATAAATTAGGAGAGGCAAATTTTGCTGTATATATTATTAGGTCAGGATGATTTTTCCCGGCGCCAGTGGCTTGATGAGATAAAAGGAGGTATGGGTGACCAAGCGCTGTTAGCGGCTAATACCGCTACATTTGATGGTCAACAAATGACCTTAGACCAATTAAGAACTGTCGGTGAGACGGTGCCCTTTCTGGTGGAAAGGCGCTTAGTCATTGTTAACGGGCTACTAGAGCGCTTTGAACCTAAAAGCAAATTCAGCCGACAGAAGAAAATCACGCCCGCATCTAACCAACAAAACGAGTATAAATCATTAGCTGCCTACATTAGTAAGCTACCTGATAGCATAATATTAGTATTAGTAGATGGCAAGATAAGAAGCGGTAATCCTCTGCTCAGGGAGCTTTCAGCCAAGGCGGAGGTAAAATCCTTTCCGCTACTAAGGGATGCTGAACTGCGGCAGTGGATTCAAAGGCGTTTGACCAAGGAGGGCGGTAGCATTTCCTCCCAGGCGGTAAACTTGCTGGCTAAACTTGTTGGTAGTAATCTATGGGCGATGGCAAATGAAATTAATAAGCTAGTCCTATTTACCTCGGGTCGCCGTATTGAGGAAGAGGATATTAAGATGGTAGTAAGCTATGCCCAGGAGGCTAATGTTTTTGCTATGGTTGATGCTATCCTTGACTTCAAAGCCGGGGTAGCCGAACAATTACTACAACAGTTGCTGCAAAGAGGAGCTGCCCCAGCCTATCTTCTGGTTATGCTATCACGGCAGGTTCGGATGATAGTTCAAGTAAAGGAGCTAAAAAACCAAGGAAAACCCAAAATAGAGATTCAGGATAAGTTAGGTTTGACCCGGGAGTTTGCCTGGCGCAAGACATTAGAGCAAGCTGGTAAGTATCCTTTGGCACGACTTAAGGAAGTGTATCACAAACTTTTGGAAGCTGACCTGTCAATTAAGACAGGGAAATACGGGGGGGAGCTTACCCTCAATCTTCTGATTGCCGAACTGGGGCAATGACGCAAGATATAGGTAATTCATCAGTATGCAGGAAATTAAAAAGCCTGAGCTACCGGTTCTAGCCATAGACCTGGGCGGAACCAAGATAATTGCCGCTATTATTTCTGACAAAGGTCAGGTGATGGCTAGGGAGTACTATCTCACCCTGACTGAAGAGGGACGGCAGCCAGTAATTGACCGGGTACTTTCGGCTATAGACCATATCCTTGGTTCAATAAATCTGGACTCATCTAAACTACACAGCATAAGCCTCGCTGCCGCTGGAGCCATAGACCTTGATAAGGGGCTGGTAACCTTATCTCCCAACCTTCCCGGCTGGCATAACATTCCACTGAGAGACATTGTGAAAGGCAAGCACAGAGTTGATACCTTCCTCATCAATGATGCTAGTGCTGCTGCCTTGGGTGAGCATCGCTTCGGCGTTGGTAGGGGAGTAAATAATCTTATTTTGCTTACGCTGGGCACTGGCATTGGTGGCGGAATTATCATCAATGGCAAGTTATACTCTGGACCGTGTGGTAGTGCTGGAGAGATAGGGCATACCACCATTGATGTTAATGGACCACGGTGTAGCTGCGGCAATGTTGGCTGTCTGGAAATGCTAGCCTCTGGTACCGCAGTAGCTCAGGAAGCGGTAAGGCGCATTAGTCAAGGGGAAAGTTCTTCTCTCACCGACATTGTAGACGGTAAGGTAGGAAATATCACCGCAGAAGAGGTTGGAGTGGCGGCTCAGAATGGAGATTCTCTAGCCTTAGAGGTTATTTCAAAGGCAGCAACCTATCTCGGGGTAGGTATGGTAAACCTGGTTAATATCTTTAACCCAGAAATGATTATCATCGGTGGTGGGATGGCACAAATGGGAGACCTCCTGCTTGATACAGCGAGGCAGGTAGTAAAGGAAAGAGCCTTCCCCCTGTCAGCTCAGGCAGTGCGTATAGTCACTGCCCAGCTTGGTGATAATGCCGGAGTGCTGGGGGCTGCTATCTTTGCCCGTCAACAAAAATTGGGCTAGGAGAGCAAGAACCCTGAATCTCGCCCTTCAATCTGCCGTCGACAAACCATTTGCTCATTGACAGCTAGTTCGGCTTACACTAAAATCGTATGTATTATGACTGGTGATGAAATTCGGGCAGCATTTCTGAGCTTCTTTACGGAAAAGGGGCATAAAATCATTCCCAGCTCTTCTTTAATACCTCGGGGTGACCCCACTTTACTGCTTACTAGTGCTGGCATGGTGCAGTTCAAGCCTTACTTCCTGGGCGAGGCGTTGCCGTCTAATCCCCGCTTGGCATCATGTCAGAAGTGTTTTCGCGCCACCGATATTGAATCGGTAGGCGACCCCAGCCACCTCACCTTTTTTGAGATGCTGGGCAACTTCAGTATTGGTGATTACTTTAAGCAGGAAGCTATTGGCTGGGCGTGGGAATTTGTTACCCAGCGCTTAAGCCTTGCGCCACAACGGCTGTGGATAACTATCTTCCTGGATGATGACGAGTCTTTTCAGCTCTGGCGCAATATAGGTGTTCCTGAGGAGAGGATATTAAGATTTGGCGAGCAGGATAACTTCTGGGGTCCAGCCGGTAATTCCGGACCCTGTGGACCATGCAGTGAAATTCATTATGACTTTGGCGAAGAGTTTGGCTGCAGGAAGGCTTCCTGTGCCCCAGGCTGTGATTGTGGTCGGTTTTCTGAGATATGGAACCTGGTATTTACTCAATATAACCAGGATGAAAAAGGGCAGCGCACCTTATTACCAAAACCTAATATCGATACCGGCATGGGATTAGAGAGAACGGTAGC